>JAOZOG010000001.1:0-17428 GCA_029933395.1 Sulfurovaceae bacterium
TTGGGTATGATGATGCCAAATCATTATGGAGAGGGGATATGGGTTCATTCGAAAATGTGAAAGTGACCAAAGAGCTTAACAGCTATTTTGACGGAAAGGTGACAAGCAGGACTCTGGAGTTTGCCGATGGCTCTATCAAAACCCTGGGGGTGATGCTCCCGGGGGAGTATGAGTTTGCGACTGGAGCTCCGGAGTTGATGGAGATTTACAGCGGAGAGCTGGAAATTAAACTGCCCGGGTCTGATGCGTGGCGGAGTGTCCGGGGTGGAGAATCTTTCAATGTGGAAGGCGATAACCGATTTCAGGTCAGAGTCAAAAGTCTGACCGACTACTGCTGCAGTTTTCTGGACGGGGAGTAGAAGATGGAAGAGATGACAAAAGAAGAGCTCGAAGCATACAGAAAAGAGCTGCTGAAACAGTACCATGCCAAAAAAGAGGAGCTGGAATACGCCGAAGATGAAATGGAAGAGGGGTGGATAGAAGAGACGCTCGAAAAGTACCGCACTGCGATCAGAACCTGCATCGAGAGAATCGGGGAACTGGAAGAAGAGGAGCAAAAAGCATAGACTGCTTTTGCGAGGTGCCCCTTAGAATTTATACGTCAGACCAAAGTTCCAGGAGCTGAGCCCTGTTGTCAGTATGACATCACTTTCTCCCAGGTCAGTATAGTCGACAAAGATGCCGAAGCTCTCCGTGAGGATAAGGTTGGCACCGATACCCCAGGAGAAAATAGTTTCGTCGCCTGACTGCGCCAATGCGGTATAGCTGTTCATCGTAAACCCCAGGAGTCCGTAGAAAGAGATGACATCAAGGTTGTACTGCGGCTTGGCATAGAGCGCGAGACTCTGGGCCTCATAATCGTCCAGCAGGCCGAAGGGATTATATTCATACTTGATACCCGAAGTGATATTCCAATAGTAGCGGCCCTCAACACCGATATAATCATTGAAGTCAAAACCTGCAAGCAGAATGACACTGTCTGTGTCGGCATCGAAAGTGGGGAGATCGAACCAGTCGGATGAAGCGGAGAACTCCACTGTCGTATAGGCATAGCCGCCACCAATATAAAAGCCGGCATTGTCTGCAGAGAGTGTCGTGTTTCCAATCGAATATACCATCAGAGCAGCAAGTGCTGTTTTTTTCATTATCATATCTTTTTCATACCTTCTATTCGGTTTTTGGAAGTATACCCAAAAGGCACCTCCAAAAAAGCCTGCTATCCTCCCCAGCCGTGCATTTTTTTGGAGATGATCACATCGTATTCGGAAAAAATATCCAGGGTATTGGTCGCGACGAAGTAGTTCTCCTGGAGAAGTTCGGTCCAGATGTGACGCTGATGCAGATCACCTGCAGGCACAAAGATCAGGATCAGCCCCGCATTTTTGATGATGCCGTAACTCTTCTGGAGAAAAGAGGACCTCTCTTCATCCGCTATCTCCGTGGTGACGAAGAGGTAATCGTAGGTCTTTGCCTGCACCATATAGCGGGGCCTGGCAAGGTTGAAGCGCTTGACGGTGATATGCTTCTCTTCCGCATATTTGGCCATCGCCTTGTCGTAGCAGACATCAGAGGTGCAGTTGAGCCGATACTCGTATCCGTGCTCGGCGCAAAGTTGGTGGATTTTTTTGTTCAGGAGATGGCTTCCGTCGCTGAAATGGGCGATATCGATAGAGGGATAGCGATTGATGATACCCAGAAGCTGATCGATCTTCTCCTCTTCGAGTTGTTTCATTATTGGTGTTCCTTTGGCTTTTTTGTCCCAAAGTCTATCCAAAAAAGTTGACAGGAAGCTAAGCAGACTTCAAAATTTTTAAGGGCGGTATCTGTATAATGATTACTAACAATAGAGAGATCAACAAAGGAGAAAAGCGTGTCTGAACAGAAACCAAAAGAGAAGATGAAAGTCGCTGCACTGCAGCTTCCCAGTCATAAAGATTACCAGACCAATCTCGATGCACTCTTGGAGATGATAGAGGAACATCGCGAGACAAAACTGATCGTCGCGCCGGAAGTCTATCTGACAGCATACGACTATGAGCATATTGAAGAGGCGGCGTTATTCTCCAAAAAGGCACTCGCTCTTCTCAAAGAGGTAGTAAATGAGCAGATTGTTGTCTTGACAATGATGCTTAAAGAGGGGGAGGGCTATGTCAACCGCGCCGTTGTCATCCATCGTCACGCAGTCGTCTATCAGCAGGAGAAGGCCAAGCTCTTCAGATTGGGAGATGAAGACCGCTATCTGAACGCAGGCGGTACCAATCGTATTTTGCCCTTCGAGATCGAAGGGGTGCGGTATGGTCTGCTGATCTGTTTTGAGCTGCGATTCAAGGAACTCTGGAAGCAGCTTGAAGGTGTGGATGTCGTCTTGTTGCCGGCGCGTTGGGGTCTGCCGCGAAAACAGCATCTGGAAATCCTCTCCAAAGCACTGGCAGTGATGAATCAGTGCTACGTGATCGTGGCCAACAGCAGCGACAGCGATATGGCGAGCTCCTCCGCGATTATCACGCCCAATGGCGATGCTGTTCAGGATGATCGGCGCAGCCTGCTGGAGGGAGTGATAGATTTTCGTGAAATCAAAAAGATGCGCCGCTATATTGTGATGGAGTAGTACATCATGACGGGCCTTTAGGGCGCCTCTAATACCATTTTGGATAGAATCCCCCTTATTTTTGTAAGAAGAGAGACGATGCCGGCAACTATTAAGCTTAAAAAAATGGTCGATGAGATCGAAAAAGAGTTCGAACTGGATCCGCACGTGCGGAATGCATTTTTGCGCGTCGACCGTGAAGCTTTTGTGCCCAGAGGCTTTCGGCACCTCGCATATAATCTCGATGCGCTTCCGATGGCTGCGAGCCAGTGGATCAGCTCGCCGCTCACTGTAGCCAAAATGACACAGCACTTGGAGCTGAAGAGAGTCGACAGTGTACTTGAAGTAGGGTGCGGGAGTGGTTATCAGGCTGCTATTTTGAGCCAGATATGCAGGCGTGTTTTTACGATTGAGCGGATCGACACCCTGATCAAAGAGGCAAGAACACGTTTTTCGGAAATGGAGATCAACAATATCTTTACCCGTTTCGATGATGGGCAGAGGGGCTGGAAAGAGTATGCCCCCTATGAGCGGATACTCTTTTCTGCGACGGCAAGAGAGATTCCCCAGGCCCTCTTCGACCAGCTGGCAGAAGGAGGTATCCTGGTGGCTCCGGTACAGGAGGGGCCGATGGAGATCATTACGCGTTTCTACAAGCGAAAGGGCCGCATCAGCAGTGAAGCTATCGAGGCATGCCGTTTTGTACCGGTGCTTGATGGAACGGAGAGGCAGTAAGGCAGTCTCTCCTCCTGGAAGATCATGCCCCCATTTTTTTGATTATTGGCAGTGGGGGCTGCCCACTCTATAAGAGGCTTCCGGTTTCCCCCCTTTGTTGGTGACCGTCGTAAAGATATCGTAGACATCACCGATCATCAGGATCGTACTGACTCTCGAACCATCCCTGTCAAATGATTTGTGGCGCACCTGTACCCGATCGCCATTTTTGACAATGGCACTTTTGCGCCCCATAGTTTTTCCATTGATACTGTACTCTCCGATACCTCTGATCTGGACCAGGGCAGGCTTCTCTATGCCTTCCACTGTAATCACATTGGATTCCACAAACTGCTCATCACTGACTCTGTTGTCTTCGAAACAAAACTGCTTCGGGCTTACGCCTGCATATAGATAGGTATTCAGCAGCATAAGCAGTGCGACCCCTGTTAATTTTACTGTTTTCATTTTTTCTCCTTTTGAGTTGAAATACAAGTGAATTGTAGGGGATTAGCGTTACCGCACTATTAACGCTTGATATATCTATTATTTTATTGTAAAATATTTCGCTCGAGAGAGGAGTGCTCAGTGTTAAAAAAAATATTACTTGTATTGGTGTTTCTGTTTGGCGGTTGTTCCCTTGATACCCTTTCGGCTCTGAATGAAGTGGACAAGGTCCAGCTGGTCAAGCGAACCTCTTCTATGAAACTCTATAGAGCCTATTTTGTCAGGACACACCTGAAGCCGATCAGAAGAGGGCAGAAATATCTCTTTTTCTATAATGCAAAAAAAGAGGACTTGGCAATTCTTCTGCATCCCGGCAGGAGATACAAGCTCTACAGTATTTCCCATCCTCACAGAGTTATCCTTTCTGTCAACGCCAACAGGAAAACAAAATATCGGCACATCATCAGAACCTTGGGGCGCAAAGGATACCGCCTGACCTCACTCTCCAAAATCGGATACACTTCCCGGGTGAAATTACGAAGGTACAAGGGATTTAAGACGCTGATGGTTGAAGTCAGAGACTACAGGCATTTGTGGGGCATCTATCGAAAGGCGATCCGAAACTATGATGCGAAATATATCAAAAATGTGAAAGGAAGATTGCCCAAGAGATTGATATTGCCCTACTTGAGGCGATACGAAAAAAAGGCAAGTACCCCGGAACAGAGAGCACAGCTTCGAAAGATAGCATCCAGGATCAAAGGCGGCACCGGTATGGCTGTCGCCCCGGTACCACAAGCAAAAAAACAAACAAACAATAACGATGCGCTGTATCATCACTACAGAGATAAGGCATCCTATGATGAGTTGAGCGACTACCTTTCCAGCCCTGAAGCGGGATATACGCTCACCTACAGGCAGCGCAACGTTCTGAAAGCGAGACAGAGCAAACTGAAAGAGGAGAAGCTTCTGAGGGACGGCTCTCTCGAAGAGTTGATCGCGGCATATAAGGTCAATAATGATCCCCGCTACAAGGCGCGGATTCTGGTACTGATGAAGAGAGCACAGGAGAGTGAGCGGGGTTCCATTTAGCAAGACGAAGTATGCTTCACCCCCCAAAGAGAATGAATCCGTATCAGGCGTCTATGATCAGTGAATCGAGGCTTAGAATGAAGGTAGTTCCTTCGTTTGGCTTGCTTTTTATCGTCGGAACGATGCGCAGTTCATCGCAGAGTTTTTTGACGATATGCAGTCCGATGCCGATCCCCCTCTCCTGCTCTTTGTAGTATCGCTTGAAAACTTTGGAGGGACTCTTGATCCCTTTTCCGGTGTCGCGAATCGACAGATATTTTCCCTCCAGTGCAATGGAGACTTTGCCACTCTTTTTGTTGTATTTTCCGGCATTGCTGAGCAGATTGTCGAGAATGCGTGTGAATGCATCTCTGTTGGTTTTCAGTATTGTCTTGTTCATCGTGACGGTATAGGCGACATCGGGATAGAGTACCCCAAAATATTTTATCCGATTCTCCAGCAGCTCTTTCAAGTCAAAAGATTCCGATTGTGTCGGAATGCCTTTGAGGAAAATCTGCAGATTCTCCTGCAGGGATAAAATGCTTTCGATATTGTTTTCGAGTCTTTGGATCTTTTGATTTTCGCCTATCTCTCGTTTGAAAAGTTTCAGGTTGATGCGCATAGAGCTGATGGGCGTGTTGAAGTCATGTAGAATATCTTTGACAAACTCTTCATTGAGTCGAAGTGCTTTGCGCAACGGCATCAACGCATAGAGAGAGAAGAGAAGTGAGACGAGTGCCGCAAAAATAGAGTAGAAGAGAAATTTTCTATAGAGTGCTTTTCTCACTGCTTCGACTCTCGCGATATAATCCCTTCTGGGATAAGTCACCTTCATCAGATATTTATCTACTGTCGGGACCTTGAAGTAGCTGAAAAAATCGCCATCCTTATAGAGTATATTCAGCTCTTTGTTTTTGTCCTTTTCGACAAAGTCGGTGATGAGGCCTTCACACTCGATGGTGTAGGCACAGAGTTTCAGCTCAGTCTCTATCTTCTCTTCGAGTTGAAGTGTTTTGTCCTGAAAATCATGCCAGGAGTTAATTGCCAGCAGTATCTCCAGAAGAATGAAAAAGATAAAAAAACTCTTAAGCAGCGATTCCCACTCATACGCTTTCAATCATGTACCCCTGGCCTCTGATGTTTTTGATTTCGATGCCCAGTTTGCTTTTGAGCTTGGTTAGATTGACGCGCAGGGCATTGGCGCTGGGCTGCTCCAGAAAATCCATCAACGTATAGCTATCGACGATCTTGTCCTGCTGCAGCATCAATAGGTGAAAAATGTTCAGTTGCACTTCTCCCAGGCCTATAGTTTTGCTGCCTTTTTTGATTATTTTTGTGGAAGGATTATAGGTTATATCTTTATAATGGATTAGTTTTTCTTTTTGCTGAAATCTGCTCTTGATTCGCAGTGCCAGTTCTTCGGGATCGAAAGGCTTTTTGATGTAATCTTCTGCCCCTGCATTGAACCCTTTGGAGATCGAGTTGATATCGGTCAGAGCAGTGATATAGATAGCCGGCGTATCGTCACCTGCTTCCCGCAGAGCACGAAGGATATTGAATCCATTGACTTCGGGTACATTGACATCCAGGATATAGAGATCATACTGATTGTCAAAGGTCAGATCGAAAACCTCATCTCCCCGATAGGCAGCATCGACATCATATCCTTCAAGTTCCAGGAACTCCTTCAGGCTGTTGCAGAGAATCTTATCATCTTCCAGTAATAGTATTTTCATCATGAACCAGTATATAGGAAATCTGTTAACAAAGTGTTACCCGAGCTACAAAATGTTTTGTTTTGAGACATTTATTACCAAGCCTGCTATTCAAATTGTAGAGTTGCCCAAAGTATATTTTGACAGAGCAAGTATAGTGCATGATACCCTACGATGAGCTTGGAAAAGCGTGAAATCGACAACAGCGCAATGATTGTCATGTCAACTATTGTCCTGCCTGTTGTCATATTACTATAGGCTGTAAAGCCGACTTGTGCTATGATTGGCCCCAAAAGTTAATGAAGAGGGAAGGATACGTAATGGAGAGGTTGATCAAACCCGTAGAGTATGCCCACCAACTGGGTATCTCCAGACAGGCAGTGTATGCAAAAATCAAACGGGGTATCCTGGAATCAAAAAGTGTTGACGGAAAGCTTTACATTGTCGTGGACGAAAAGAGTCAACAGGGTAAAGCAATGCAGGAAGAGGCATCCTCATCAGAGCAAAAAAGTTGGGAAGCAGAACCGGTGAATCCAAAGAAGCGTGAAAAGAGTCTGGATTACGAAACGCTGCTGCAGGCCAAAGATGAGACGATCGATGTTCTCAAAGGTACGGTCAAGGACCTCAAGGAGAGCAACAGGCAGATGTCGACTACGCTGCGTGGCGAAATCGATCTTCTCAAAGAGGCATTTCACGAGATGCGTACCCTCTATGTCACTCAGATAGAACAGATCCGCAAACCTGAAGCCGCTATCAGCTCCAGGCCGATTGAAGTGGCGACTCTGGAAGAGAAAGGGCATAAGGAGAAAGAACATGGCTGGATTAGCCTGAAGAAGTTTTTCAAGAAACATGCGATAGAGAAAAGAAAAAAACAGGAAAACGTGATCAAGAAGCTAAAGAAAGCGTACAAAAAAGGCGATGCCCGTATCCTGAATAAAAAAGGTGAGATCAAGGTGAGAAAAAATGAGCGGCTCGAGGATATTGTCGGATGATGACTTTTCTGCAGCGCTTTGGCAAAGAGTACAGTGTTTTTCTGGCTCTGTTTGCCTTTTTTGTGATCGGTCATTTTGAGCATACACTTTCAGAGAGCACTGCCGGTAACCTGATCGGCTTCTCGATACTTTTTGCCGTCATTATCTATTCGGCATTGAGTGTCGCACATCACGCCGAGATGCTTGCAGAGAAGTTCGGAGAGCCCTATGGTACACTGATATTGACGATTTCGGCTGTGGTGGTGGAGATCGTGATCATTGTCATCATGATGATGCACGAACACAGCCCGACACTCGCACGGGATACGATCTATTCGGCGGTGATGCTCGATATCAATGGGCTGCTTGGGCTCGCAGCGATTATCGGCGGACTGAAACATGGTGAGCAGCCCTATAATGTGGATTCGAGTAACTCTTATCTCTCTATGCTACTGGTGGCTACGGGTATCGCGATGGTAATCCCACACTATGTGGCGGCATCTCACCACCCACTCTATATGAGTTTCAATGTTG
Organism: Sulfurovaceae bacterium; assembly: GCA_029933395.1. Lineage (GTDB taxonomy): Bacteria > Campylobacterota > Campylobacteria > Campylobacterales > Sulfurovaceae > SZUA-451. The sequence continues at coordinate 8,040 of JAOZOG010000001.1, forward strand.
TGCTCTTTCTGCTGCTTTACGCTACTTTTACCAGGATTCAGCTCGCCTCTCACAAGTATTTTTTTGAATATGAGGGATCTGGGGATGAGATGCATCACGAAACAGAGGAGATCAATGCCTGGTATCACGCATTCAATCTGGTTCTTTCAATTGTATTGATAGGAATGCTCTCGGAGATTTTGGCGATTTTTATGGGACACACACTGGAGCACTTCGGATTGCCTATGGCAATCGGTGCCGTGGGGGTTGCCGTGATATCGGCGGCTCCCGAGTTGATCACGGCAGTACGTGCGGCGGTCGACAACAGGATGCAGACGGTTGTCAATATCGCTCTGGGCGCCAGTCTGGCAACGATACTGCTGACGATACCGGCCGTTATCGTCGTCACCAAGTTGACAGGGATGGAACTCAATCTGGAGTTGACGCCGATTCAGGGTGTGATGATGGCGCTGACCTTTCTTGTCAGTATTGTCAATTTCAATGATGGTGAAACCAATGTCCTCGAAGGGTTTTTGCACGTCATTCTTTTCGTTGTATTTGCCTTCCTGCTTTTTGTCTGACTGTATTGAGAGGCACTTACAATCATTCATTATTTCAAAACTTAAAGAGGAGGAGAGATGTTGTTGAATCAGTTGCGCAAAGGTGATCGGGCAGAGATTATCAGGGTGAACGCCGACAAGGCACTGAGAGACCGTTTCGCGTCATTTGGCATTATACGGGGTGAAGAGCTGGTCGTCAAAGCCTGCTCGATCGCAAGACAGACCATAGAGATCGAGGTGGGCTCTACGGCGATTGCGCTGAGGGCAGAAGAGGCCGAGCATATCGAGGTTAAAAAAGTAGCATAAAAGTGGCGCTACCCAATAGAAATTTTGGTATAATTGCCCAAAAATACTTAAGGGTACCCCTAATAAAACAGGATTAGAGGTGCCCCTATAATGGACAGGAAGTAAAATAACAGTATGAAACAGATTAAAAAAATAATAATAACACTATTACTTTTGGCTGCTGCAGGCAGCACACCGCTTTTGGCTTCCAGCTTCAGCAGTGCTGCGCCGGCAATCATAGCCAAAGTAGTCAATATGCAGCCGGCTAACAGCTCTTTGCGAAAAATCTATAAAATCAGCGCAAATCAGCCTATCTGGGTGACTTCAGTAGGGCTCTCTTCACTGGGAAGAGGGTTGCTCGATCAGATCGGTTCCGATCCGCTGCTGGACCGCAATACCAAAATATACAGGGACTATCAGTCGATCAAGTCATTTGGTACCTCCTCTTTTTTTGGCGGGAAAGGCTCCCTGAAGAGACAGATCAAACTCGAGTTCAAAATGAGCAGGCTCTACAAAAATTATGCCAATTATAAAATCTACGGCATGATCAACTGGCCGATCTTTCGGGGACGTCTTCAGCAGATTATCGTGACGGATGATATCCATGCGGATTGGGAGATTTATCCGCGGTATACCGTCTCTTCGCTGCTGCGTGCTATGATCGAAACAGGGGAGGTCAGAAGACTCTTTGACGAGACCATTCCCAAGACACAACTCTATAAAGATCTTGAAAAGATGTATTTCCACTATCGCAAGATTGCACAGAGCGGCGAATGGCCCGTAATTCCTGCATTCAATACAATCAAACCGGGAGAGAGCAATCACGTGATTCCGCTGATACGAAAGAGGCTCTATCTCAGCGGAGACCTGAGAGGATGCGGGACAAGCAGTTCACGTCTCTATGACCAATGCCTTGTGGATGCCGTGAAGCGCTTTCAGAAGCGCAATGGACAAATTGCCGATGGTGTAATCGGAAAAAGAACCGCCAATACGCTCCGTCTGAGTCTGAATCAGATTCTGACAAAAATGGAACTCAATCTCGACCGTATCAAAATGATGAAGCGGCGAGGAAATGAACTGCATATCTTGATCAATATTCCGGCATTCAGACTCTACTTCTACAGAGATGGAAAAATATTCCAGACGATGAAAGTCATTACAGGAAGAAAGAAACATCCGACACCCGTCTTCAGCAAATCGGTCAAAACCGTTGTGCTGAATCCCTACTGGAATGTCCCCAAGAGCATTATACAAAAAGAGATGATCCCCAAGCTGCTGCGAAACCCCAATGCGATGAAGAAGCAGGGAATCGAGATACGTAAAGGATGGGGACCGGATGCACCGAAGATCTCAGCCAGTTCCGTAAACTGGAGCCAGTATCGCAACAGCAAAACAGTCCCCTACCGCTTTGCGCAGGTACCAGGTTACAAAAATGCACTGGGAAAGGTCAAGTTCCTCTTTCCCAACAAGTTTTCTGTCTATATGCATGATACACCGACCAAGCATCTCTTCAAGAGAAGAACAAGAGCGTACAGCCATGGCTGTATCCGGCTCGAGAAGCCCAGAGAGCTGCTGAAGACATTTGCGGAACTCAATCCCAATCTTGACTACGATACAGCAAAGAAGATTCTCAAAGGCAAAAAACAGAGTTACTACAATGTCTCTGAAGTTCCGGTTGACGTGGCCTATCTGACTGCTTGGGTCGATCCAGACGGTATACTGCAGATGCGAGGCGACATCTACGGTTACGACAAAGAGCAGCTGAAGTATCGCAACCGGTACTGATTGCTGCTCCATAACTCAAAGGCGATTTCAATGCTATCGCCGATTCTCCTGCCCTGAAAATCTGACACAATACAAAAATCTCAAAATATATCCCTGCCCATTTTTTCCGAAAGAGTATATCGGCTCTGTTGCCAGAAGTCTTTGGGATGGAAATAAGGGTATTGGAGGGATCTATAAGCCCTGGAGACAGGGCTTAGGGGGGAAGCAAAAAGGTCGAGATACTATTTGGCGTTTTTCTTGTCTCTCGCTGCTCTTCTTCTGACTGTCGGATCGAGTGATTTCTTCCGTATACGAATCGAAACAGGCGTGACCTCTACCAGCTCATCATCTTCGATCCACTCCATCGCCGCTTCGAGGGTCATCTCTCTGGGTGGTACGAGCTTGATAGCGTCATCGGCACCGGAAGTACGCATATTGGTCAGCTGCTTACCTTTGAGAGGGTTGACATCGAGGTCTCCCGGTCTGGAGGATTCACCGATAACCATACCGCTGTAGACTTTGTCCTGTGGCTTGATAAACATCGTTCCCCTGGCCTGGAGATTGAAGATAGAGAAGGCAACGGCTTCACCGTTATCCATAGAAACCAACGCTCCGGGTGTTCGGGATTCGACCAGGCCGGTGTAGGGTCTGTACTCGAGATAGGAGTGGTTCATAATCCCCTCCCCTTTGGTGTCAGTAAGGAATTCGTTCCTGAAGCCGATCAGTCCCCTGGCAGGAATTTCGAACTCGATTCTGACCGTTCCGTCAGGCATCGGTGTGAGGGCGGTCATCTCTGCCTTGCGCTTGCCGAGTTTCTCGATCGCAACTCCCTGAAACTCTTCGGGGACATCGACGACGAGGTGCTCGAAGGGCTCCATCCGTACACCCTCCTCCTCTTTGATAACGACTTCCGGTCTGGCCAGCAGAAATTCAAACCCTTCACGCCGCATATTTTCCGCCAGAATACCAATCTGCAACTCTCCACGTCCGGAGACTTTGAAGGAGGCATCCCCGAGCGGTTCCATCCGCATCGCGATATTGGTCTCCATCTCTTTGGCGAGTCTGTCCTGGAGCTTGTTGGAGGTGACGTGCTTCCCTTCTGTACCGGCCAGTGGACCATCATTGACAGAGAAGATGACAGAGAGGGTAGGCTCTTCGACATGCATGGGGTCCAGTGGTACCGGATTGACTGGATCACAGATGCTGTCTCCAACATCGATATCGGAGAAACCGGCCATCGCGACGATATCACCTGCTTCCGCTTCATCAATATCGATACGCTCAAGTCCTTTGAATCCGATAAGTTTGGAGATACGGCTTTTGGTTTTTTCGCCACACGCTTTGACGAGAAGATACTCTTCTCCTTTTTTGACCTTGCCGTTGAAGATTCTGACGATTCCGATGCGTCCGACGAAGTTGTCATTGTCCAGGGTAAAAACCTGTGCCTGTGTATCGGCATCGGGTGAGCCCTCCGGACTGGGCACATATTTGAGTATTGCCTCAAAAAGAGGTGTCATATCTTTGTTTTCGTCTTCCAGTTCCCATTTGGCATAGCCGTCTCTGGCTGCAGCATAGAGTACCGGGAATTCCAGCTGCTCTTCACTCGCATCCAGTGCGACAAGGAGGTCGAAGACCTCATCCATCACTCTGTCAGGTTCTGCGGCATCTTTATCGATCTTGTTGATGACGACGACCGGAATCAGGCCCAATTCGATCGCCTTTTTGAGGACAAATTTGGTTTGGGGCATGACACCCTCCTGGGCATCGACGAGCAGCAGGACGCCATCGACCATTTTGAGTACCCGTTCGACTTCACCGCCGAAATCGGCGTGTCCCGGGGTATCGATAATGTTGATCTTGTGATCACCATAGGTGATGGCGGTATTTTTGGAGAGGATCGTGATCCCTCTCTCTTTTTCGATATCGTTACTGTCCATCACACGCTCTTCTACCTCCTGGTGAGCAGAAAAGGTGCCGCTCTGCTGCAGGAGTTCGTCGACGAGTGTTGTTTTGCCGTGGTCGACATGGGCGATGACGGCGATATTTTTGATTTTTTGCATGGGGGGTATTCCTTGGTATCTATGTATATAATTTCGCGCATTATATCCAAAGTTTATTAGGGGCGATGATTTTTGGAGAGAAGCGATAGAGGAGGTAATGCTTTTCTATTGCATTTCAAAATGGAAAAAACGTGCCGGATAGGCACCCTGCAGCAGAATTTCATTGGCTTTGATGGGAAGCGTTTCGTCACTGAGTTTGACAGGGTCGGAGATAAAAATGGTACGCTCTATCTTTTCAAGAATCTTTCGACTATCCGTATCGGGGATTTTGATACTACTCGAGATTAGCGTATAGGCGTCTTTTTTTTCTTTGTGGTAGCGCATTGCTTCTCTACCCAGGAAGAGGGTGTTGGAGAGTTCATTTTTGCTGCGATCTGACAGATAGAGCGCCATACTTCTATTTTCCTGTTGAAGCTTGATGGCGCTCAGGGCTACGACAGAGATCAGTACGACAGAGACCAAAACTTCGATGATCGTAAAGGCTTTCCGGTATCCCGTCGGAAAATGGTGAAATGCCATCAGTAATACTCCCCGCTGTCTTCCATAAGGTTGTTGTACTTCAGCCAAAGTTTTTCGGCCTCCTCCAGTGAATCAACTTTTTCAGTTTCGCCAAAAAGTGCGGGGAGATAGTAAGTGCCGCTTTTGTTCTGCAGAACCATCTGGGTACTGCTGCCGTTGCGATGGAGCTTGAAGCGCAGGCAGACCGGGTGATCCCGGTAGCGTCCAAAATCCATTTTTTCCAACTTCTGATCCCTTCCCATACGATAAGCAACAAGGTCACCGAGTGCCAATTTACCGCTATATTCAGTCGTTTCGCCACTCTGAAAGAGGAAGCACTGGGTACATTTGTCCAGGCAAAAAAACTCACCCTCTGTGTGGCCAAGGCCCTGCTCCATGAGGGTCGACTTGAGATTTTCAGCCCTGAGTGCTTTAGGCTCCTTCTGGTTCTTGCGCATCGAGGCAAAAGTGAGTGCATAGACAAGAGAGATAATAATGATGACAATCATCAACTCGAGAAGAGAGAAGGCTGGACGTCTTCTCGACTCGAGATCCTGGCTTGTGGATATCAACTGCGATATTTATTTGTTGCACTTGCTGAAAAAGATATCTTCAGCATCTCCGCTTCCGCCCTCTTTCCGGTCTGCACCAAAACTGATCAATTCGAAGCCATTTTCATTCTTAAGGTAGCCAAACGGATTTTGCCACGAATCTTTCGGGATAGATTTCATATAGGGTGTATTCCCATAATTGGGATACTTGTCCGGGTCGGGATTGCTGACCAGTGCCTGCAGTCCCTCTTCGGTTTCAGGATAGACGCCGTTGCTGAGCTTGAACATATCGAGCGCCCCGCCGACGCTGCTCATCTGTACACAGACCAGATCACGTTTGGCCTGCTCGCCTTTTCCTATCAGGTTGGGTGCGACAAATGCTGCAAGAATTCCAAGAATGAGGATTACCACCAAAAGTTCCAGGAGACTGAAGCCTTTTCTTAAATTTTTCTTTTTGCCTATCGTACTGTTTTGTGCCATAAATATCCTTAGTTTGCCTGGGTATAATAAAACCCACATTTCGAAAGAGAAATATAGCACTTTTGGCTGTATTCGCATTCAATGGGGTTTGGGTAGATGATTCTACTTGAATAGTGCTTTTAAAAGGATAAAAGAGAAGAGATGAGGGAGATGCGCAGAGGGGTTGTACTTTTTATTACGCTCTCGATTATTGCGGCGATGCTGGCCATGGTCGGAGTGATTTTTACCTATTTGAAAAAAAGTAGAGACAATGCCTCCTATACGGCTGCGATGATCCAGGCAGATCTACTCTTTCGCGATGGCAGGGATACGATCACGGCACTGCTGAAAAAGGGAGAGAAAGACAAAGAGCTAAAAAAAACAATTCTGGATACACTCTATCTTGCGCCGGTCACACTGCAGTCGGAAGCAAACGAAGAACTCTTTGCGACACTTGCCTGCAGGCCGTTGGATGCGGGCGTCAATATCAACTGGCTGGGCCTCGAAAACAACAGCAGTGCGCAAGAGCTGTATGGTGCGGCCCAGTCAACCTTTGACCGCGTGATTGAAACATATAATGTTCAGAATGCCGCAGTGCTTCTGTCTCGGATCATACAGGCGGTGACTGAAGAGGAGGACTCCACAGGAGAGGCACAAGGCAGATTGGAGCAAAAAAAAGGTATAATCTCTCTTTCTCAAATGCAGGCTATTGCCAGAGATTACCGTTTCGAGGAGGATGATCCCGCAGTAGAGGAGATCATCTGGGAGCACTACTTCTCGTTCGATCCGACGAGTGCCAAGATAGACGGCAATTATCTCTCTGCAGAGCTTGTTGCATCTCTCTTCGATATTGACCTTGAATTTGTCAAAGAGGAGTGGTTTGAGGGGGATAAGCTCAAAGAGTTTGTCAGTAGTCATGGCGGAGATATGTCGCAGTACAACAAAAAACTTTTTGCAGAAGAGGTGATTGAGCGGATGCGATGCCAGATCAGCTATGGTTATCAGGGCAATGTCTATGCATTCGGGTTCGACTATTTGGAAGGGAAGGCGGAGAAGTTTGATTTTTTTGGGAAACAATAAGCCACTTGTGCTGGTGCATCGTGCCATGCCGCCGATCGATGGCACATCGGCATTCGATATCATGGTTTCCCCCCAATTCTATACCTACAAGCATGAAGATCTTCCGGTACGTTTTCACTATCAGGCAAAAAAACTTGCCCCCTCTATTCTCGAAGGGTTGCTTCCCTCCGAGAGAGAGTATGAATATCATGTTTTCAGGGAGGGGAGCGGCTGGGCATTTATCGCTTACGATCCGGAAGAGATCAGTCACTTTTTACAGGAACGAAATATTGCGACCGAGAGAATATCGAAGCTCTATTTTGCGCAGCAGGCTGCCGAAAAGTTCACAATACCTGTGGCACTCGATGAAAACGAGGCACTGAGCAGTGTGCAGCAGACCGCCACGGTGGTACCCAGAATACTTCTCCCCCAAGAGACGGAGTATCAAACGTTTTCAGATGCCTTCAGGCCCACAGGAGGCAAATCCTTTGGTACCGGATCACACTCGATCATCAGCGAAAAGAGTGCCTGGGCACTGGGGATTATTTTTCTCGGTTTTGCCCTGATGTTTGCCGCGGAGGGGTTGCGGTATCGACACGTTGTGGAAACCATGCAGGAGAAAGTGACAACGATGCTGAAAGACTATCCTGCGCTCCAGAGCCAGTACAGCCGTGAAAATATCGCGCAGAAATACAGGAAGATCGATAAAGAGGAGCGGCATAAACGTGAAGTGCTCAAAGCACTCTCGAGACTGATGCTTCCCGGCGTACAGCTGGAGAGCCTCCTTTTGGAGGGAAAACATTTTTCCACCACACTGAAGTGCCCGGACGAAAAAAGCGTTGTGCGTGTGCAGTCTCTGGCAAAAGAGAAACAGCTTAAAAACAGCCGAATCGGCAGCAATAATCTGGTCAAAATAGAGGGAAGTTTATGATCTGGAAACGCTATCGCAACGAAATGATCGTATTGGCTTCGCTTCTCCTGATGATGATCGCTCTGATTTACAAGAGCAATACCATAAATAAACTCGACCGTGTCAATGCGGAAGTCAAAGCATCCCTGAGTCAAATCGGTGAAATTATCGCACTCAAGAAACAGTGGGGTGATGCAGGGTTGACCAAAAAGGTCAAGCAGATCAAAAAAGGCTTGACTGCCGATAAGATCAAGCAGTTCAGCATCAAGAGTAAAAAACTGCTTGCATCATTCAGGGGGTTGAACGATATGGAGGTCAACAGAGTGATCCTCAAATTGGAAAATACGGCTGTCCAGATCGTAAAACTCAGTGTGAAGCGGGAAGGTGAAACGTATAGTATGGAGATCAAATGCAAGTGGTAAAAAAAGCGCTGCTCTATTTTCTGGTCATACTCTTTTCGCTCGCTGTTTTTGCGCCCAAGCGGGAACTCTACTATCTGCTCGAAGCCTATTTGATGCGGCAGGATATTATCATCGACAATGAAGAGATAGAGAGCGGTCTTTTTGCACTGAAGCTCCATCATCCAGTACTCTACATCAAGGGAATCAAGGTAGCTGATATCGAAGAGGTATCGCTTTTTACACTTCTGTTTTATACAACGATTTCAGCCAAAGAGATCAAGACGGATGCCTCGTTCCGCAGATGGGTTCCTGGACAGATTGACACTGTTTTGCTGCGCTATCAGGTACTGAATCCTCTGAATATTACGCTGCAGGCCAAAGGCTCCTTTGGTGCTGCCAATGGGTATTTTTCGATTGACAAGCGTGTGCTGCATATTGATCTGACTGAGGCAAAATCGATCGATATGCTCAAACCTCTCCTAAAGAAGGGTGAAGAAGGGTGGTATTATGAAACCTCTTTTTAAACCCGAAAATATCAGAACGCTGATCATTGTGCTGAGCCTGATGCTCATCGTGAAGCTGGGGTGGTTTGTCGTAGAGATGACGCTGCTTCGGGCAAAGGGTGTTGACTATATGAAGACTTCGGAGGCCAAGTCACTCTATTACCGGACACGATTTGCCTCGCAGAAACTCAAGCAGAAGCGTGTTGTCAAAGCCAAGCCTGTCAGCGACATTAAAAGTTTCAAACTCCTCGCTATCTATCGTTCACCCAAACGGGTGGTTATTACGGTTTCCAAAAATGGCAAAAGTTCCGTTTTGGTGAGGGGTGATAAAATCGATGGCTATGTACTGGATGATGCAAC
>JAOZOG010000001.1:17528-37100 GCA_029933395.1 Sulfurovaceae bacterium
GTGGATGTCAACTTCAGGGATCTGAGTGTCAAGGACTTCGTAGAGATGGTCGGAAAAATCACCAATAAAAATATCCTTATCAATGGCGACTTGAAGGGTAAAGTCAATTTTGTTTCGACAACACCCATCAAGAAGAGTTCCCTGATTCCTCTGGCAAACTCTATTTTGGCCAGCAAGGGGCTGACGCTCATCGATCAGGGGGAATATTTTCAGGTAGTGAAACTCTCGGAAGCAGCAGGCGAAGGGCTGGATGTCGGCAGTGATATCGGTGATTCGGAGACGATGAAGACGGTTATGATTCCCCTGAAAAACAGCAATGCCTCTGTCATTCGGGCCAAAATCAAGCCGTTGATGGAAAAGGGTGCCAAGGTGATCTCCTTCAAGGAGAACAATATGCTTGCCATTACAGCCACACCAAAAACGCTTCGGGCGATCAAAAAAGTGATCGATGCGATTGAGAAAAAAGGGGATAAGAAGTCTGCCTTCATCAAATTGAAGCACGCCAATATCAAAGATGTCTATCCCAATGTCGTCAATATGGCAAAAAAACTTTTTCCAAAAACGATCGAGAGCGAGCAGGTCGATCTTTTCAAAGATGATGCGACCAATACGATTATCCTGGTGGGAAAAAGCAGCAATACCAAAAAGATGATCGATTATATCAAGCAGCTCGACAAAAGCGGAGAGAGTACGACACAGCAGATGTATGTCATTCCGTTGAAAAACTCCAATGTCGAGGATATGCAGAAGATACTCAGCCAGCTTGTCAGCCAGATGAACAATCTAAGGCCGGGTAAGCCCACCAAAGATGGCAAACCACCGAAAAAAGCAATGGTAGTCAGCGATGTGGAACGTAATGCGCTGGTGATTCTGGCCGACGGAGACCAGATCAAAAATATCCGCCAAACCATTCGGCGGCTGGATGTGCCCAAGCCGCAGGTTTATGTCAAAGCGAAGATTGTGGAGATCAATACCGACCTGGCTTCCCAGATTGGTGTCAAGTGGGGATTCGAAGGAGGCAAGATAACGAGCCAGGGACTCTTTACGATGGCAGCCAATGCGGGAGCAAACTCTATCATGATCTCTCCGGCGCTTCAAGGCTTCTTGAACACAGAGTCGTCTCAATATGATAAAAACGGCAATGTCATTACGACTGAAAACCGTCCCTTTTCCTTCAGCTCGAACATTAGTGAAATGTTTGCCGTGGGAGCCAAACTGGATCTTCTGAAGCAAAATGGTGCTGCCCACGTACTGAGTGAGCCTTCTGTGCTCTGCATCAATAATAAAGAGGCCGAGATCTATGTCGGCCAGGTACGCTCTATCTTGACGCAGGCACAGCAGTCTACAGTGGGACAGGGCAATATTATCAACAACTATTCGAGGGAGGATATCGGAATCACGATGAAGGTCAAACCGAGACTCTCCAGCAACGACAAGGTCTCACTTGAGGTTTCGACCAAGATCGAAGATGTCTTGGCCCGTGCAACGGTCGAAGAGGATCGCCCCACGACTACCAAACGTGAAGTCAAGACCAATGCGATTGTCAACAATGGAGAGACGATCATCCTGGGTGGATTGATCAAGAGTGTAGGAGGCAAGAGTGTGACCTCTGTGCCTTTGCTGGGCGATATCCCTGTCCTGGGAGCACTATTCCGCTCCAAGGGTAACGTTGTCCGAAAAGTCAATGTCGTTATCTATTTGACGCCCTATATTGTGAGAAAAAGTGGTGATCTCCAGAAACTCAAGAAGAATCTGGCAGAACTCGAAGATGTACAGAAGCGCTACAATGCCTATGTACGCAAGGCACTGGAGGGAAAAAAGAAAAAGAAATGGTATGAGACACCGATATTTGGCAGCCCTTCCCACCCGGCAAGTAACCGGATTCGTGCGAGAGAATCAGACGGCGTTTTCGTCCCATAGGCCAGGCGATGCAGATACCAACCCTTAAAGATGTCAATCTCGAGCCGTTCTGGGATGAGGAGATCGACCATAAACTGGCGATGCGCCACTCGCTGCTCTTCTCTATCGTAGATGGCGAAAAATCCGCTATCGTAGAAGCGCAGACACTGGCAGAAGCACTCAATTACCTCTCCAAACTCAACCTGGACTACCGTCTCTACCTGGTGGACGATGAGAGTTTCGATCGGCTCAAGAATAAATTTCTGGAGATACAGACCGGCAGTGACTTCGATGAGATGTCGGCTACATCCGATGAACTGATCGAGGTAGAGTCTGATCTGCTGGAGTTTATCCAGAACTCACAGGATCTTCTCTCGAGTGAAGCGTCCGCGCCGGTGATCAAACTGGTCAACTCCCTCTTTTTTCAGGCGATCAAAAAGGGTGCGAGTGATATCCATATCGAAACAGGCGAATATAAGGGGGAGGTCCGACTGCGTATCGACGGCGCACTGAAGAAGCATCTGGATTTGGACAAAAGCATCATCAGTCTGGCGATCAACCGGGTTAAAGTCATCTCCAATCTCGACATCTCCGAAAAGCGTGTCCCACAGGATGGCCGTACGCAGATCAGTATTGCAGGAAAGACGCTGGATGTCAGGGTCTCGGTCCTTCCGACCTATTACGGTGAACGGGTGGTGATGAGGATATTGATGCAGAGCGAGAGTATCCCATCCCTGGAGGAGCTGGGCTTCAAGGAGGAGTTGACAAGACATTTTTACAAACTGCTCAATCACGCCCATGGAATGATACTGGTGACCGGTCCGACCGGTTCGGGTAAATCCACAACGCTGCACTCTTTTTTGCAGCATATCGCGACACCTGATAAAAATATCATTACGGTAGAAGACCCTGTGGAGTACAGTGCCGACAACATCAATCAAATCCAGGTCAACAGCAAGGTAGGACTCACTTTTGCTTCCGGACTCCGATCGATTCTGCGTCAGGATCCGGATGTTATCATGGTGGGGGAGATCCGGGACAGCGAGACGGCAGAGATCGCTTTGCAGTCCGCTCTGACGGGACACCTTCTCCTCTCGACACTACACACCAACGACGCGACCTCTTCCCTGACAAGATTGATGGATATGGGTATCGCCGACTATCTTCTCTCCTCGACGCTGATAGGTGTTTTGGCGCAGCGTCTGGTCCGAAAACTTTGTGTGGAATGCAAAAAGAGGACAGCACTCTCTCCTATGATTATGGAGGAGCTGAAACTCCCTGCCAACGGAAACTACTATGCCGCCGAGGGATGCAAAGTATGTGACTTTACGGGCTACCGGGGACGACAGGCTGTGGGAGAACTCTTCGTCATAGATGATGACGTTAAAGAGATGTTGAAGAAGGGATTCAACGATCATGAGATCAGAGAGTCGATGAAAAAGCGCGGTATGTTGACGATTTCAGACAAGCTTAAAGAGATGCTGCTCGAAGGCGATACGAGCTATGAGGAAGCGTTGCGTGTTGGGTTGATGGATCGCTGAGAGATGTTGAAGCGGAGGGCTGCCTTTACCCTGATTGAAGTACTTGTGTCGATTTCTCTGCTTTCTCTTGTGCTGTTGGCGCTCTATAACAGTGTCGGGATGTTGCGAAAGTCCAACATGCAGCTTTTCAGCTATCTTGAGAAGGCTGAGAGAGAAAAGCAGGGTACAGAGACGCTCTTTCTTGATATTGCAGGCTCAGATGGCAACCTGACGATTCGCGGAGATGAGTTTGCCAGGCTCTGCCTTGAAAATACGGTCAACAGCCTTCACGAGCTCCCTTCTGCGAAAGTATGCTGGGTCGTCTCAAAGGAGAAAAGCCTGCTTCTCAGGAGCGAAGGCAACGGCTACAAGCTTCCTTTGAGGAGTGAAGAGAGGGTGGCTGTCGATGCTGTGATGGAAAATGTAGATCTTTTTCGTGTCTACAGGCAAAAAAGCGAAGTGCTTATCGTACTGCGGCAAAAAGGAAAGGAGCCTATCAGCTTCCTGGTCCAGGGCGTGCCGGAACCCGTGAAGAAGAAACCCAAGAAGAAAAAGCCCAAAAATGTCAAACCTGCCAACAAGAGGCCGGCGGGCAATAGAAATCAGCCTGTCAAAACTCCCGGAAGCGCACCGAAAACCACACCGGCAACGCCAAGCCCCTCTCCCGGTGGCCCCGCTTCAATGAAATAGGCCAACTTCTGGTGTATAATTCACCATAAGGACAATCGACTACAAGGAGAAATAGTGAATAAAGCAATTTATGAAAAGCTTGGACTCTTCTATCTGGGCAAAGATGTCGACAGGGAGACGATGGAGGTCACTGAAGCGTTGACGCTCCTCAAGAATAAAAACTTTACGACCCATGCAGCCATTATTGGAATGACCGGCAGCGGTAAAACCGGACTGGGGGTTGGGATTATCGAAGAGGCGGCAATCGACAATATTCCCTCGATTGTCATCGATCCCAAGGGGGATATGGGAGATCTCTGCCTGACAGACCCTGCCTTTTCAGCAGAGCATTTCAAGCCATGGGTGAAAGATGAAGCGGTGGCCAAAGGGGAAGAGCCTGATGCCTATGCCCGGAAAATCGCAGCGACATGGAAAGAGGGGTTGGAGAGTTGGGGGCAGGAGAGCTCCCGCGTCGAAAAATTTGCCGGAGTGGAAAAGACGATCTATACACCCGGCAGCAGCGCCGGTGTCAGCATCAATATTATGGCCTCGATGGAGGTGCCTCCCGCAGAGGTGATGGATGACAGCGATACTCTTGCTTCACTTCTCAAGTCAACTGTCTCCAGCCTTCTTTCACTGATCGGTATCGAGGCTGACCCAATCGACTCCAAAGAGTATATCCTGCTCGCGCAGATCATTTCAGACAATTGGATGGCAGGGAAGCGTACAACGATCGAAGAGCTGATCGGAAATATCATCAACCCGCCCTTTAAAAAAGTGGGTGTCTTGCCTCTTGACAGCTACTATCCCCAAAAGGAACGATTCAAGTTTGCTACACGCTTCAATGCCGTCATCGCCTCTCCGAGTTTCAGCTCCTGGCTCCAGGGGGAAGATCTCGATATTCAGAGGCTTTTATACGATGAGGAGGGCAAAGCGAAAATCGCCATCTTTTCGATCGCCCATCTCAATGATGACGAGCGGATGTTTTTTGTCACACTGCTTCTGAATAGATATATTGCGTGGATGCGTCATCAGAGTGGAACCTCCTCTCTTAAGACACTGCTCTATATGGATGAGATTTTCGGCTTCTTCCCTCCGACAAAAAATCCGCCCAGCAAAGAGCCGATGCTGCTTCTACTCAAGCAGGCGAGAGCCTACGGTGTCGGTATTGTTTTGAGTACACAAAACCCTGTCGATCTGGACTATAAAGGTTTGTCCAATATCGGAACCTGGTTTATCGGACGCCTTCAGACGACACAGGATATTGATCGTGTGATCGATGGACTGGGCGGAAAAACGGGGTCCAGTTTTGATAAAAGTGATATCAGGAAGCTGCTGGCAAATCTGAAAAAAAGGACTTTTTTTCTCAAGAGCGCTCACCTGGATGAGATACGCCTCTTTACAACGCGCTGGGTGATGAGTTATCTGAAGGGACCGTTGAAAAAAAGAGAAATTTCAGAGTTGATGAGGGGGCAAAAGGAGCAATGGAAAGCAGAAGCCGGACAGCCCGATACGGTTGTCCGGAAGCAGGGTGGTGATGAGTCATATGAACAGTACAATACGCTGGATAGCTCCATTCCTCAATACTATGAAGTCGATGTGAGCGGCATACACCGTTATCTACCGACGCTGGGAGCAAAAATACGCGTAGGGTTTTACAGCCAGAGTCGGGGTATCGATGAGTCAGAAGAGTCTGCCCTTATGCTTTTGCTCGATCCGTCCGACAATGTACTCGACTGGGAGAGGGCAGAGAACGATACGACTGATTTTACCCGTTTCCCCACACAGATTCCGGCCCAGGCCAAGCTGGGTAAACTTCCGGATATTGTCCGCAACGATAGGGGCTTGAGGGGGGCGAAAAAATCACTCTCGGATTTTCTATACCAGGAGAAAAAGCTCGAACTCTACCGCTGCAAATCGCCCAAAATTGAGTCGAAGCCCCACGAGACACTGGGCGACTTCAGGGTAAGACTGCAAGATCTTCTCAATGACAAAAAAGAGGAAGAGATCGAGCGCCTCAAGGAGCGGTATGCAAAGAAAGAGAGCCTGCTCCGCGATCGTCTTCAGCGTGCCATAGCCCGTGTGGAAAAAGAGGAGGCGGATGTCAGCAGCAAAACGACCGACACGATGATCTCGGCCGGTATGGCAGTACTGGGTGCCCTCTTTGGCCACAGAAGTACAGCCAAAATCGGTTCGACACTGAACAAGGGTTCGCGTATTCTCAAAGAGAGAGGCGATGTCGACAGGGCGCAGCAGCGTGTTGACGAAGTGCAGAAAAAGATCGAAGAGCTGGGAGATGAACTCGAAGAGAAGATCGATGATCTGGAAGAGCGCTACAGTGTCGACAGCTGCGAAATAGAGACCTTTTCGATCAAGCCCAGAAGAAGTGATATCGGCGTAGAGGAGATCGCTCTGGTCTGGAGAGTGGCGCGTTAGGCCGGGGTATTTTCTCGACTATCGTTATCACCATATGGTACAGAAGATGCCGAATCGGCAGGGTGGCGCACTTGTACCTGCTAAAAAATGGAAATTGTTTCGATAAATGTGTGATTTCTTGTGGATCTTGCGTTAAAGCTTCGGTGGGTACAAGTGCACCACCCTATGGAAAAAGTTTTAGCGGCCGTTTATCCTCTGCTGCCCGGTTTGACTGCCTTGCTGCCTGTTTTGCAGAGCGGGCACTCTTCGGGTGAATACATTTCAAATCTGAAATCTTCCAGTGCGAAAAAGGGAGTATTCTCTGGAAGTTTACACTCGGGCTTGGCGGGCGCATCACTGCCTTCTCTCTGGCAGAATCCACGATTGGCCAATGCGGCGAAGGCAACCACCTCAGCACCGAGCCCTTCGATGACGGCAGTCGCTTCCATCGCCGAACCGCCTGTCGTAATGATATCTTCGCAGACGAGGATCTTTTCGCCTTTGGCGACTTCAAAGCCGCGGCGCAGCTCCATTTTCCCCTCTTTTCGTTCGACAAATATGCTCCGTACGCCCAGCTGTCTCGCCAGTTCGTAACCTGCCAGTACACCGCCCAGTGCAGGGGCACAGACCGTATCGACTGTGATGCCGCTCTCTTTGATCATTTTGGCGAGGGCTGCTGCCAGCATTTCGGCACGTTTGGGATCTTCGAGCACCTTGGCGCTCTGGAGGTATCGGTTGGAGTGGTTTCCGCTGCTGAGGATGAAGTGTCCCTCCAGCAATGCACCGGCATCCTTGTATATCTGCTCTACATTCATCATCTAAACTTTCAGAATATCCGCTTCTTTGGTCTTGAGTGTCTCTTCAACCTTGGAGATATACTCATCGGTGATCTTCTGGATATGATCAAGGCCCCGTTTCATCTCATCTTCGCTGATCTCTTTCTCTTTTTCCAGTTTTTTGACAGAGTCATTGCTCTCTTTACGGATATTTCGGATCGCGATTTTGGCTTTCTCACTCATTGCTTTGGCCTGTTTGACGATCTCCTGTCTCTGTTCACTGGTCATCGGAGGAAAGAAGAGTTTGATGAAGTCTCCGTCATTGTTTGGATTGACGCCGATATTGGCCTCCTGGATCGCCTTTTCTATTACGGGGAGCAGTGATTTCTCCCAGGGCGTGATAGAGATCGTGGTCGCATCTGTCGCAATGACATTTCCTACCTGGTTGAGTGCGGTTGGCGTGCCGTAGTAGTCTACTTTGATATTGTCTACGATTGTCGTGGTGACCTTTCCGGTTCTCAGCGTGGCAAAATCACGCTTGAGCGCCTCGATACTTTTTTGCATATGTGATTCGGCATTCTTGTAGATTTCATTCAGCATATTTCTCTCCTCTTCTTGTTGATGCGGCCCGGAGCCGGGCAGCTCTTTTTGGCTTTAGTTTGTTGTGTTTGTTTCGCTTTTTGCCGTATCTGTCTGCGTTGCTTCCTTGGCTTTCGGAGCTACAGGAGCACTGGGGGCAGCAGATTCCGATGCAGCAGCCGGTGTACTCGGTGCTTCCGTTGCTGTTTTGTCGGTTGAAGCCGCCGGTGCTGCCGGTGCAGCAGGTGCTGCAGTCTTCTTCTCTTCCGGTGATACCGGTACAGAGGAGGTGATGGTGTCAGCAACTGTTTTGTTACTCTCTTTAGTGTAGAGGTAGCCCAATACCAGCGTATTGAGTATGAAAAGCAGTGCGAGTGCGAAGGTCAGCTTCGCTAAAAATCCCATAGGTCCTTTGGCGCCAAAGAGGGATTCATTGCTTCCGCTGTAGGCGCCCAGTCCGATACTGGAACTTTTCTGCAGGAGTACGGAGATCGTGATGGCGATTGCCAGAACAATCTGTACGATAAGTAGTGTTGATGTCATTGAGTCCTCGATCTATATAATTTTGTGAAATCAGGCTGTCAGGAGGTGCTCCTAACCTAATTTGGGGTATAATTTTGTGGATTATACCTAAAATAAATGAAAATGAGTTAAATGGATATGAGGGCTGCTCAGGAGTTTTCCCGCTTTGCCAATACGTATGGACGGCACAACCGTATTCAGGCCAAAGTGGCAAAAAAACTCGTTTCGATGCTCCCAAAAAAACAATATGGAACGATTCTGGATCTGGGTTGCGGAGGCGGAGAAGTTTATCGTAATCTGGAAACTCAGGATATCACCTTTGATCAGTTGACGGCAGCAGATATCTCGGAAGAGATGCTGCAGCTCCACCCGACAGATAAGCGCGTTACAAAAGTTCAGTGTGATTTCAGCCACCCCAATGGTTTGGCGCAGCTCCCCTTTGATCGGTATGATCTGTTGCTCTCCTCATCGGCACTGCAGTGGAGCAGTGATCTGGACTTGACACTTTCGCTGCTCGCTTCTGTTTCGGGGCATTTTTATTTCGCTATCTTTACGTCCGGTACCTTTCGATCGCTCCATCAGTGTGCCGGTATCACTTCGCCCATTCGAAGCGAAACGGAGCTCAAAGAGACAGTAGGCCGATACTATGATGCAGTGTTTGAAACGATACACTATACGCTACAATTTGACTCAGTCTATAAAATGCTGCGATATATCAAGGAGAGCGGTACGAGCAGTGGCGAACGGCGCCTGAGTTACGCCCAGACGAAACAATTGCTGGAGGCCTATCCCTATGACTACCTTGAGTTTGAAGTCCTTTTTGTGAGCCCAAAAAGTTAATATTTGTTATAACTATGATATACTATTTAAAATATGAATTATTTATGAAAAGAAGGAGTATACTGAAATGAGATGGTATCAAAAAATAATTGTGGGTGCAGCAGGATTTCTCATTCTGAGTTCCATGAGTTATGCGGAGCACATCTGGGTCGGACTTTATGCCAAGGGGACAAAGATGACGGCACAGTCGCTGATCAGCAGAGAGAATGTACTCGATATGATGGATGCGATAGAGACAGAGTGGCGAAAAGGTTTTTATTTGATCGATCTTGAGCAGGGTCGTCGTGCCTGGATGGGTATTTTTGCCAAAGGAACCGGCTATACGGCACAGTCCTATCTGCACAGCAGCAACTGGCGAAAATTTCTCGATGGTGTCGAGAAGAAAAAAGCCAAAGGGTATGATCTGATCGATCTCGAGTATGGTGATGCCGAGTGGGTCGGTATTTTCGCCAAAGGCACAGGGTACAAAGATCAGGTTTTCTCCAGCAATCGCGAGTGGAAAGATTTTCGCAAGACGATTAAATCCTACTGGGAAAAAGGGTATGCCCTGACAGAAGTTGAGGCCGGAGGCGGCCGGTGGGTCGGTATTTTCGCCAAAGGCACAGGATACAAAGATCAGAGTTATGTCAGCCTGGATGAGTGGAGTGGAATACGAAAAGTGATTCGCGAGCGATGGGAAAACGGCTATATGGTGACCAGGCTGGAGTATGGCGAAGGGCGCTGGTTTGCACTGTTTGCCAAGGGTATGCCATGGACAGAAGAGGCATATACCAGCACCTATGGGTGGGAGCGCTTCCGTGCAACACTCAAAAAATACTGGAAAAATCAATATGACGTCATCGGCATCGCCAGCGGATGGAATGACTAGCCGAAATCAATTTTATATAACCATAGCTACAAGGCAGAGCGAATAAGCTCTGGCTTAAGGCCTCATCTTCTTCAAATATTTTTTCAATTCTTTCAAACTTTTCGTATTGAGCACATCGCTTTTCTCCAGCCATCCTCTTCGTGCCTGTCCAATACCATAGGTCATCAGGTCGAGATCTCTGACCGAGTGGGCATCGGTAGAGATGGCAATAGGAACTCCCGCCTCTTTGGCCATCCTGCAGTGGATATCGGTGAGGTCGAGGCGGTCGGGTTGGGCATTGAGCTCGAGAATACAGCCCCGATGAGTACAAGCTTTGATCACTGCTTCCATATCGACTTCATAGGGTTCACGCAGGCCGATGAGTCTTCCCGTGGGATGGGCAAGTATGGAGAAGTAGGGATCCTCCATCGCTTTGAGGATGCGTCGGGTCTGCGCCTTTTTGGAAAGCTTCAGTTTGTAGTGGACGGCACAAACGACGAGATCGAGTTCTTTCAATAGTGTATCCGGTAGATCCAGCCTGCCATCTTCAAGGATATCGACTTCGGCAGATTTCAAAATGGTGATCCCCTCCAGCTCTTCATTGAGCCTGTCGATTACTTCGAGCTGCTTTCGTACCCGTTTCTCATCGAGCCCATGTGCGATAGTGAGGTGCTTGGTATGGTCAGTGATGGCGATATATTCATACCCTTTCTCCCTGGCCGCCATTGCCATCTCCCGCAGGCTGCCCGCGCCATCCGAATCAGTCGTATGGATATGCAGATCACCCCGTATCTCCCCCTCTTCGATCAATCTGGGGAGTCTGTGTTCGCCGGCCAGAAGGATCTCTCCACGATTCTCACGCATCTCGGGCTCTATGTAGTCGAGCCCCAGATTCTTATAAATATCAGCCTCTTTCTTCCCCGCGATTCTTTTGTCCGCCTTGAAGATACCGTATTCGTTGATCTTCAATCCACGCTTCACGGCCATTTTTCGCAAGGCGATATTGTGCGCTTTGGAGCCGGTAAAGTGATGCAGTGCTGCGCCATAGGCATCTTTGGGAACGACTCTGAGATCGACCTGTATACCGCTCTTGAGTGTGACGGAGGATCGCGTCGGCCCCTTCATGATAATCTTGTCGACTTCCTGAAGTGTCGTGAATCGATCCATCATATCGCTGCCGGCTTCGCAGGAGGCTACGATGTCGATATCGTGTACCGTCTCTCTTCTTCGCCTGATGCTTCCGGCTATTTCGATCGAGAGGAGTCTGTGGGATCTCTTCAGCGATTTGATAATCTCTTTGGCAACCGGGTCTGCTTCAAAAAGCCGATAGCGCTTCTCTTCATACGTTTTCTCCTCCAGCCCTTTTGCAATACTCTCGATCAGTTTGGGGCCAAAGCCGGGCAATTTTTCCACATCACCTTTCTGTAGTGCTTTTTTGAGGTCCTGCAGCGAATTGATATGCAGTTCTTTGTGAAGCTGCTGTACTCTTCTGGGGCCAAGTCCCGGTATCCTGAGCAGTGTCTCGAGCTCCGGAGAGCTGGATGCTTTCAGTCTTTTTAGAAAGGAGAGCTCCCCTGTCTGCACAATCTCGATGATTTTTTGGGAGAGCTCTTTTCCGATCCCCCTCAGCGTGGTCAGGTCGAAGCCCTCCTCGACCAGATCCGCCATATTTTTGGAAGAGGAGAGAATGGTGCGTGCCGCATTTCTGTAGGCTCTGACCCTGAATGGGTTCTCTCCCGCAATATCGAGGAGATCTGCTATTTCGGCGAAAATGGAAGCGATATATTGATTGGTAACTCGCATCTTTTCCCTTTTTTCGTTATGATTGGCCCATGAATTTGCATATAGGAACCTCCGGTTTTTACTATGATCACTGGATAGGGAAATGCTACCCCGAGACAATCTCCAAACGTGATCTCCTGCACTATTTTGTGCAAAAATTCAAAACGGTAGAAATCAACAGCACATTCTACCATCTTCCAAGACAGAGTACTATTGCGCACTGGCTTGAAGTGTCCCCCGATGATTTTCTTTTCACGCTCAAAGCAAACAGAAGTATTACGCACATCAAAAAACTGAAGGATGCCGGAAAGGAGGTCAGAACATTCATACACCTGATCAAGCCGATGAAGGAAAAACTCGGTGTCATTCTTTTTCAGCTTCCTCCCAGTCTCAAGCTGGATATTGGACTTCTGGACAACTTCCTCTCGGGACTTCCAAAAGGATACAGATATGCCCTTGAGTTCAGGCATGCTTCCTGGATGGATCAGGTGGTTTTCGATCTGCTGGCACTGCATAGTGTGGGTTTTTGTATCAATGATTTTGGAAAAAAGCAGACACCCCGGATAGTGACGGCTCCTTTTGTCTATCTACGAATGCATGGCCCCGGAGGACGATATAATGGCAAATATGACAAAGAGCAGATTGCAGCATTGTGTGCCGCGATCAAACGCTTTGTCGCGGACGGGAAAGAGGTTTTCTGCTATTTCAACAATGATATGGAGGGGTATGCCTGGGAGAATGCGCAGGAGCTGATAGTACTTTGCGCCAAAGTTCGATAGCTTCTGCCCATCTGACTACTCTGCCTTTTGCATAATCTCCAGCACCTCTTCGTCACTGACATCGTACCAGTTCTCATAAACCTGTGCGACAGCATAGAAATTGGGTGGGGATTCCAGCACGACAACCCCGTCTACCAGCTCTCTAAACTCCTGGATGGCATGGTATCCGGCAACCGGCACGGCAACGATGATCTTTTCTGCCCCCTGTTTTTTGCATAGTGTGACTGCCGCATGCATTGTCGAACCCATAGCAATGCCATCATCGACCAGTATCACGGTACGGCCTTCGATTTCAGGCAGCGGTTTCCCACCCCTGAGTCTTGCGATACGTCTTTGTATTTCGCCGATCTGCTGCTGGATGATCTCTTCGATGAGGGCATCCGGTACGGCCATTGAGGCTGCCTCATTAATGTAGAGGCTGCCATCCTCGGCGATTGCACCAAAACCGCTTTCGGGATTGTCGGGATAGGGAAGTTTGCGGCAGATCAAGAGTGAAAAGTCTGCATTCAGTGCTTTTGCTACTTCATAGCCTATTTCCACACCGCCACGCGGTATCGCCAGGATCAGAGGATCACTCTTTCTGTATTCCTGCAGGGCCACCGCCAGTTTTTTGCCTGCATCACTGCGATCTCTGAACATTGTACTCCCGCTAAAATCTGTAGCTTACGCCAACATTGATCGTATCTGCTGAACTCTCCTGGGTGGATTCGCTATCGAAACCATAGTAATCTATTGTGCCGTCATAAAGATTGGCGTAGTCTGCAAAGAGCAAAATATTGGGCGTGATCGCATAAGAGGCACCCAGTCCCCAAGAGAAATCGTTATCGTCCAACAGGTCCCATCCCGGTTCCCCGGTGACGGATACCCCCGACAGTCCAAGCAGGGCATAGACGGAGAGTTCGTTGCTGACCGGGTACATAGGCTTGAGATAGAGCCCCCAGGCATCGAAATCTGCATAGCTTCCTGCAGGCGTGGGATAGAGTGGCGGATAATTGCTGGAGACAGTGTAGTCTCCATCACCAAATGACATCCAGTATCTGAATTCAAATGCAATATAGGGATTGTATTGATATCCTCCCTGAAAGAGAAGCGCATTGTAGTCGATATCTGTCTGAACCGAGAGGCCTGAGTTGGGGAAATACTCGTAATAGTCATCTTCTACATTGGTATAACCATACGCCAGACCTGCATAAAAGCCTGTACCGAAATGCTGTTGCTGGAGAAAGGAGTTTCCTGCGGTACCACTGTAATTGCTATAGTATTCGTCAGCAAAAACATATGAATTTATCGCAAAGAAAGCGATCGCAGAAAGTAATAATTTTTTAGTCATTTTTCTTCCTTGTGTCGAAATAGCCAAAGTAACGAGGCAGTCTCGAATTTGATACGTCTTATTATAGAAGAAATTTGTATAAAAAAAGGAACAACGATTCATTTTTTTGCCGGATAGAATCCCAATTGTTTCAAAAATGCCTTATTGGTTGTTTTTGCTCTTTAATATCCCCTTCATAGCAGATTTGATATGATTGCCAAAACTACAGTCAGGAGCAGCAGATGGCAAAAGAGCACTATTTCGATATTACGGCCAAGTTGGATATGATGGAGTTGAAAAATGCGATCGTTATGGCAGAGAAAGAGGTGGCAACCCGCTTCGACTTCAAGGGTTTGATGGCAGAGATCAGCCTGAACGAGAAGGCCAAAACCCTGACGCTCAGTTCATCGAGTGACAGCAAGATCGATGCCCTCAAAGATATTCTGATATCCAAACTGATCAAGCGGGGCATCGCGGGCAAATCCCTCGAAGAGGTCAAGACAGAAGGAATCAGCGGCGGCAACACGAAAGTGATCTATCGCATCGTCGATACGATCGACAAAGATGAGGCCAAGCAGATTGTCAAGGCGATCAAAGCGATGAAACGCAAAGTTACCCCTTCGATACAGGGAGATGAGGTACGCGTCAGCGGTAAAAAGATCGATGATTTGCAGGCAGTGATGGCAGAGGTCAAAACCCTCGACCTCAAAGCACCGCTGGTTTTTGGCAATTTTAAATAAAGGGTATCTTCAAAGCCCGCTCTTAAAAATATTTGGCCCGCAAAATCTTCCAGCCAGTAGAATGGGCAGCTATATGGCTGGATTTCCCCACCTGCAAAGATATTCAGGCCCTTCCCCGTGTAGTCTGCTTTCGTAGAGGATGATCTCTCTCTTTACCTCCCCAAGTATCCTCTCTTTGTATTTGATGATCAATGCTTTGTAGTTTCGATAGTCGTGAATTTTTTTGATGCGACAGAGGGTGATGTGCGGCTTGAAGCGATAGAGGTCGAATCCTGCCTCTTTGAACTCTGCAGCTTTGTCATAGAGGAGTTTGTTTGCTGCATCGGCAAAAAAGATTCTGGGAGGTCGCCCGAAATAGCCCACCCCTGCGATCTCCACTTCTTGCTGTAGTGCCGGTATGTTTTGCATCATTTTGATGACGGACTCCTCGTCACTTCTCTCGCCCAGAAATACCCAGGTGAGATGGAGATGCTCCTCTTTGACCCACTTGCCTTCGATGATACCGTCAAAATCATTTCGGATCCCGGCATAGTTATCCAGTATGATGGGGGAGGCGATAAAGAGTCGCATTGTATGCCTTTCTTTGATTGTGAAAATATAACTTTCCCTAAAGATAGTTTACACTGTTTTTCTTGCTTGAGAGATGCACAGCTGCAACATCATTACTGATCCACTCTGGTACACTGCCCTCCGGAAAGAATTGGCCTATCAAAAAATTGGAGATACAAATGTATAAGATTTTTTACGAGCTTCTCTTTTCGGCGGCGATACATTTGGTGGCACAGGTACCCGTAACATTCGAAAAAACATACGGAGGCAAGGACGATGATTTGGCGAAAGCGGTCATCGAAACAAGCTATGGCCGCCTCATCGTAGGCGCTAAAAAATCTGACCTCAGCAGGGATAGCAATGCCCGGGTACTCAAAGTTGGTTTCGATGGAAGGATGAAATAGAAGAGAACGCAAAATGATTCTCTGATATAATGCTGTGTATTGAATTGATAGGATAGTGCAGTGAAAAAGAATATTATTTTGATCGGATTTATGGGTGTAGGCAAAGGGACGACGGCACGGGCTTTTGCCAAAACGTATGGTGTCTACAATATCGATACAGATGACCTGATCGAATCCAAAGAGAACCGAAAAATCAAAAAAATTTTTCAAAAAGAGGGTGAAAGCCACTTTCGTGCACTGGAGCAGGAGACTGCCGACTGGATAGAGAAGCATGTCACCGGGACACTGATCAGCTGCGGCGGCGGATTTTACAAGATTGACAATCTTTCCAAGCTGGGCACGATCGTCCTGCTGGACGCCTCATTCGACTGGATATACAACCGGATCGCCAAATCGCATAATGCCAAGAAGAAGTTGAAAAAACGTCCGCTTTTTACCCATCCCAAAGAGGCAAAAAAACTCTACAACGAGAGGGAGAAGATCTATAAAAAAGTGGCGGATGTTATCGTGAATGTCGAGGGCAAAAGCCTGGAGAAGATCGTCAGAGAGATTGCCAAAAAGAGCCTGTAGTTTTAGAAAGGTATATGATGCCGCCCAGGAGTCTGTCGGACTCATGCTCAATTGGCTGCAAAATCCACTCTTTTGCCCTATTTTTCAGCTCCTTTTCGTTAAATAGCTACGGCTATTCGCCTCAAGCGAGCCAAAAATATGCCTAAAAGATTGAATTTTTCGCTTCAATCAGACGAGTCCGACAGGCTTCTAGCTGCTCTGCTCTTCCTTGATTGGCGGATTGTCCAAATCCTTCCAGTAGTCCAGCCCCTTGTAGAGAGCAGTGGAGATGCCGAAAATCACCATGGTACTGACAATGCAGTAGGGGGCCTCTTCTTCAAATGTATCGAATGATCTGTAAATGATAATGATGGCACTGATCCAGGCAACCGCTGTCACGATACCCAGAGTGATTTTTGCCCATTGTACGATTCGCTCTCTTGTCTCTCTTTTCATAGAGTTTATTTTATCCTAATTTGGTTATAATCCTTCCATTAATTTATCAGGAAATCAAAAAGCCATATGGAACGATTCGAAGCCTATTTGCAAGCTCATTTACCGGAAGTGAAATCGTTCCATCCAGTCTATGAGACTGCATTGGGGGATATGCTGACGGCCGGCGGAAAACGCTTCCGGCCGATGCTGCTGCTGAGTATTGTGGATGCCTATGAGCCACTGCTTTACAATGCTGCGCTTCCGGTAGCGATGGCACTTGAGATGTTTCATACCTATTCCCTGATCCACGATGATCTACCTGCGATGGATGATGCCCCATTGCGCAGAGGACACCCCACACTCCACAAGCGCTATGATGAGGTCACTGCGATTTTGGCAGGGGACGCACTCAATACCGATGCCTTCTATCTCATCGCCAGAGCACCCCTGCGTGAAGATATCAGAATCAGGCTGGTGGAGCTGCTCGCCCGTGACGGCGGCAGCAGAGGAATGGTGTTGGGGCAGGCGATTGATTGCTATTTCGAAAATGATCCCCTGACACTGGAGCAGGTCAAGATCCTGCACCAGAACAAAACAGCCAAACTGATCGCCGTCAGCCTGCAGATGGGTGCCGTCATCGCCCGCCTCAAAAAAGAGGCGGAAGAGAATATTTACCAGTTTGGCCTCGATCTGGGCCTTCTGTTTCAGATCCAGGATGATATCATCGACGAGACCCAGAGTGATGAGGAGGCGGGTAAAACGACAGGCAACGATGAGGATAAAAATAGCTTTGTCAATCTTTTGGGATTGGAAGAGAGTGTCGCACAGGCCGATGCACTCGCAAAAGATTTGCAAAGACAATTTGAAGGTTTCGACGGAAAGCTGCAAACTGCTCTTCAGCCACTGATGACACAATATCTATACAGACATAAAGGAACATAGACAATGCCGAACACGATGCGCAAAAAGATGGCGAACACCATCCGATTTTTAGCTGCCGATATGATACAAAAAGCCAACTCCGGACATCCCGGTGCACCGATGGGACTGGCGGATATCGCTGTGGTTCTGAGTGAACACCTTCACCACAATCCCAAAAACCCGAAGTGGCTCAATCGTGACCGCCTTGTATTTTCCGGTGGCCATGCCACAGGGCTGATCTATTCGCTGCTGCATCTCTGGGGTTATGATCTCTCTCTGGATGATCTCAAAAGCTTTCGTCAGTTCGACTCCAGAACGCCCGGTCATCCGGAGTATGGCCATACGGAAGGCATCGAGATCACGACCGGACCGCTCGGACAGGGTATCGCCAATGCCGTAGGATTTGCTATGGCGGCAGCCTATACTGCAGAGCAGGTCAATTCAGAGACCTGTGACCTCATCGACCACAAAGTCTACTGCCTCTGCGGTGATGGCGACCTCGAAGAGGGGATCAGCTACGAAGCCTGCGCACTGGCAGGGCACCTGGGACTCAAAGATCTGATCCTTATCTATGACAGCAATGAGATCACAATCGAGGGAGATACCGGTCTGGCTTGGAGTGAAGATGTCGCGAAGCGGTTCGAGGCGCAGAATTGGAATGTGCTGAAGGTCAATGGCCACTGCTACGATGAGATAGACAATGCTTTGACCGAAGCCAAAAAGGCGACCAGGCCGACGATCATTATTGCCAATACCATTATCGGTAAAGGCGCGGAGGGTCTGGAGGGGAGTCATGAAACCCATGGTGCCCCACTGGGTGAAGAGACGATCGAGGCTTCCAAAGAGCGTGCAGGTTTCCCGCCGGAAGAGAAGTTTTATATCCCCGAGGATGTCCTCCTGCGATTCAGATGTGCGATCGAAGAGGGTGATATGCTCGAAAAAGAGTGGATCCACCGTCACAAGGAGGCACCGCTCATCGAGCAGAAC
Source organism: Sulfurovaceae bacterium (assembly GCA_029933395.1). Classification (GTDB taxonomy): domain Bacteria; phylum Campylobacterota; class Campylobacteria; order Campylobacterales; family Sulfurovaceae; genus SZUA-451. The sequence continues at coordinate 36,051 of JAOZOG010000001.1, forward strand.
GAAGCACTGGAGCGTCTGTTGACACCTGATTTCTCTTCGATCAACTATCCCGACTTCAGCGGAGATGCCGAAGTCGCTACGCGAGACAGCAACGGAAAGATACTCAATGCGATTGCAACAGCGATTCCCGGCTTTGTCGGGGGATCAGCGGATCTGGGCCCATCCAATAAAACAACACTCAAAGAGATGGGTGATTTCCCCAAGGGGAGAAATATCCATTTTGGTATCCGTGAGCATTCGATGGCTGCGATCACCAACGCGATGGCACTCTATGGGACTGTGATCCCTTTCAACGCTACCTTCTTTGTCTTTTCGGATTATCAGAAACCTGCTGTGCGTATCGCGGCATTGACGGGTATCCAAAACTTCTTTGTCTGGACACATGACAGTATCGGTGTCGGAGAGGATGGCCCGACACATGAGCCAATCGAGCATCTCAGCCAATTCCGCGCACTGCCAAACTTCTACGTCTGGAGGCCGGCAGATGCGACGGAGAATATCGCTGCCTGGAAGAAGGCTTTCGAGATCAATGCACCGCAGGGCTTTGTCCTGAGCCGTCAAAAGCTCAAGACGCTCAAGCCCAAGAGAGATTTTGGTGAAGTTGCCAATGGCGCCTATATCGTCAAAGAGCGCAAAAATGCGAATATGACACTGATGGCCAGCGGTTCGGAGCTGATGCCTTGCCTGATGGCTGCCTGCCATCTCGAACTGCTGGGGATCAAAGCCAATGTCGTCTCTGTCCCATGCCTCGATCTCTTCAACGAGCAGGATGAGGCTTACAAAGCCAGGGTGGTCAGTGCCGACACCAAAGTCCTCGCCGTCGAAGCCGCTACTGCTACCGAGTACTACCGCTATGCAGATGATGTGCTGGGAATGGAGAGTTTCGGGGCTTCTGCCCCTGCCGGAGAGCTCTTCAAAAAGTTCGGTTTCACGATCGAGGGCATTATGCGGCGAGCCTGCAAATTGATGGATGTGGAGTACAGAGAGGTTGACTTGGGAAAAGAGCTGAATTAGCCTTTGGCTTGCCCGGCTCTCCGGGCTGAGCGTTGA
>JAOZOG010000001.1:37200-42481 GCA_029933395.1 Sulfurovaceae bacterium
GAATCGGTGAGAGCGCACAGTCAGCGGCGACTTGCCTGTATGTTTGGCTGTTTTTGGCATATGGCACTCGATACAGAGTGAGCCTTTGGAGTCGGCCTTGTGGTGCGTGTGCTGCTCGATCGTCTCCTGGTGCGGTCCGATGATGGAGCCGAACGAGTGGCACTTCATGCAGGCATCGTTGCCTTCGGGTTTTTTGGCTGTGTTGGTCAGTTTGTGAGGGTCATGGCAGTTGATACAGGTGATTCCGTGATGGTACATCCTGTCATGGATATACTCATTTCCCTGTGTACGGTTTTTCCTGGCGGCACCATTGGGCCAGAACTCTTTTGTCTCTTTGCCCAGAGAGAAGGGGGCCGGAAGTTTATAGTTGATAAGTGGCTTGCCTGATTCATATCCTTTGGGGTAGTCTGTTGCATTCATCCACATATCCTGCGCAGAAGCGTGCTCTGTCTCTATGCGTTTGTCGCGGTTTCTCATATGGCACTGAAGGCAGACTTCATTGGTGCGTATGGGGTCTGCCAGGCTTGCCTTGAAGATTGGCGAATCCGGATCCTCTGCATGCTTGCTTCCCGGCCCATGACAGCTTTCGCAGGCGATAGCGGGCTCGACCCTCTCTCCTGTGGACATGAAGCCGGTAAAGTGGCATCCATCACAGGTCGTTGAGGTCGGAAACTGATGATTGTCATGGGGATAGGAGTCATGGTACCAATATTTATAGGGCTTGAAGTGTTGCCATTTTCCGGTTTGGGAGTTCCACTGATAGTTGCCCAGTCTGAAATCCTCTTTGCCGTCGATGACGGCAGGGATCATATAGCGCTGCTTGAACTTGCTTCCGATGGTATAGACTGCATCTTTGAGCGAAAAATCGGCATCTCCGGGCAGCTTGCTGAAGTCTCCCACAACTACGCTGCTATCCTTTTTGATCTCCTGTATCATTTTTGAGTGCATAGATGATTTCCAGTCGCGGTACTTCTCTGTGTGACACTTTTTACATCGTGCCGAACCGATAAAATGGGCTGCTTTTTGTGCTTCGGGTTGAAGGTCCAGATTCATCCCTGCGCGGGTTTTGGTCAGCTGTGTGTAGTAGGGGGTGATCTTTGGAAGATTGAACCATATCAGCAGAGCGACTATAAGCAGAAGCAGAAAGATAAGCAGGAATTTTTTCATAGTATAAAGCCTTTTATAGAGAGATTCGATATTCGATAGAGTACTCTCAAAATTGTAGGGTACCTATTGTTAGAGGTGCCCTACGGCAATTCTAAGAGCCCTGCTGCCCTGTCCGGGATAGAGATCTTCAAGCGGATACAGGCTGATCTTTGGAAACACCCTTTATATGTATTGCCAGCCAGAGCGTTCCTCTTTTGGTCTCAAGCACACGATGTTGAGTTTTGGCAGGGATAAAAAGAGAGTCACCTCTTTTTAGTCTTTTCTCTTCGCCGTCAAGAGAGAGCAGCGCTTCTCCCTCCAGGACAACCACCCACTCATCCTCATCCTGGCAGTAGACTTTCTCTTCAAGCCGATCCGAGCTGACGATACGTATGATTTCAACGTTTTTATGCGAGAGTAACGTTTCGAAAGTCTCTCCTGCAGCGGGAACCGTATAGTTGAAAAGATTCATCGAAGTATCAATAGAGTGCCTGAATCTTGTCGACATCATCCCAGCTCATCGGTTTTTTGGCGGATCGGTGCTGGAGGATGTGGTCGATATAGCGGGCGAAGAGGTCGGTTTCGATATTGACTTTTGTACCGACTTTGTAGTCGCCTATCAGTGTCTCCCGTAATGTATGCGGAATGATTGTCAACCGGAAACTCTCGTTGTAAACTTCATTGACAGTAAGGCTGACACCGTCGATCGTGATGGAGCCTTTGGGAATGATATAGGCGATAGAGTTTGGCTCGACTTTGATGATGTAGTCTGTCCCGTTGCTGCGTGTAGTGATGGAGGTCACTGTCCCGATGCAATCCACATGCCCCTGTACGACATGCCCTTCGAAGCGGTCATCGAGCTGCATGGCCGGTTCGATATGGACTTTCCCCCTGATCTTGCTTTCGTCGATGATCGAGCGGGTTTCATCTGCCAGTTCCAGATCGAAGCCATCAGGGTTGACGCGGATGACAGTCAGGCAGACACCGTTGACGGCGATACTGTCTCCGACTTTTGCTTTATAGGGAGAGCGGATACTCAGGATATTGTTTGCATAGCGTTTGACAGTTGCGATCTCTCTGATAAGTCCGGTAAACATAGGCGCCTTTTTGCTATAATAGGGATAATTATAACAAAAGTATATCAGGAAGCAAGAATGAATTATGATGTGATCGTGATAGGCGGTGGACATGCCGGGATCGAAGCCTCTCTGGCTGCAGCCAGAATGGGGGTAAAAACACTGCTTATTACCATATTGGCCGAACAGATTGGTGCATCGAGCTGCAATCCGGCGATCGGAGGATTGGCAAAAGGACACCTGGTCAAGGAGGTCGATGCCCTGGGCGGTGAAATGGGCCTGGCGACGGATGCGACGGGCCTGCAGTTTCGCACACTCAATGCCTCCAAAGGGCCGGCAGTACGCGGATCACGGGCGCAGATCGATATGGATCGCTACCGTATCTATATGCGAGAAGTGGTACTCAACACGGAAAATCTGGAAGTCAAGCAGGAGATTGTGACCGGCTTGAAGATCGAGAAAGGTGTCGTAGAGGGGGTCGAGACGCAACTGGGCAATCACTATACTGCATCCAAAGTGATCATTGCGGCAGGGACTTTTCTGGATGGGACGATCCATATCGGCGACAGGCAGCAGAAGGCGGGACGACAGGGTGAGTTCGCTTCGATCGAGCTGGCAGCGTATCTGCGCAGCCTGGGATTGACGATCGGGCGGCTCAAGACGGGCACCTGTGCACGCATCGACGGAAAGAGCATCGACTTTGAGGTGATGGAGCGTCAGGGCGGTGACGAGCCGCCGATTCCCTTCTCGTTTCGGACGAATCGTGCAGATTTTCACCCCGAACAGATGCCCTGCCATGTCGCCTATACCAATGAGGAGACCCATGAGATTATAGAGCGAAACTTCGATCGCGCACCACTCTTCTCGGGCCAGATCGAAGGGGTCGGTCCGCGCTATTGTCCCAGCATCGAAGACAAAGTCAATCGATTCAGGGAGAGGCCGAGACACCAGATATTTGTAGAGCCACAGACAAGAGAAGCGACAGAGTACTATATCAACGGTATGAGTACTTCGCTCCCTACCGATGTGCAGCTCGATATGATCCGTTCAGTCGAAGGCATGCAGGAAGCCAAAATCGTCCGCTACGGGTACGCCATCGAATATGATTTTATCCAGCCAACTGATCTGAAGCATACTCTGGAGACAAAAAAGATATCGGGACTCTACTGTGCCGGGCAGATCAACGGTACCACAGGATATGAAGAGGCGGCAGCACAGGGTCTGATGGCAGGCATCAATGCTGCACTGGCTGTGCTGGGGGAAGAGCCTTTTGTTTTAGGCAGAGATGAAGCTTACATTGGCGTACTGATCGATGACCTGGTGACCAAAGGAACCAGAGAGCCTTATCGGATGTTTACCAGCCGCGCGGAGTACCGACTGCTACTCAGAGAGGATAATGCCGATATAAGACTTTCGCACTATGGTGGCAAACTGGGGCTTCTCGATCAGGCATACGCACTAAAAGTCGAGGAGAAAAAAGAGGCAATTGAAGAGGCATTACATTTTCTCCGGGAAAACTTCGCGACACCGACACGAGAGTTCCTTGCACAGCTTGAGGCGATAGGTCAGATGAAGATCAATGACAAAACCTACTGGATGGATATCATCGGTAGAGGTGATTTCGACCGGGAAAAGCTTATCATGCTGCTTCCCTCCTTCGATCGTTACAGTGATGAGGTGATCGAGCAGGTGCTGATCGAAGCCAAATACAGCCGCTATATCGAAAAACAGCAGCAGCAGATCGACAAAATGCATGAGATGCTGAAGGTGAAGATTCCGGAAGGGTTCGATTTCACAAAAGTTTCCGGTCTCAGCAATGAAATCGTCGAAAAACTCGAAGCGATTGCGCCCCCTACACTTTTCGCTGCATCGGAGATCTCGGGAGTGACGCCGGCGGCACTGGAGATACTGCACGTCTACATCAGGATGGGGCAAAAGAGGAGATAGGCGTCGGGTAAACTTCGCGTGTCATTTTTGATCGCATAACATTAATCAAAATAAGGAAAAACAGTGGCAAGTTATTATTACGCTTACAGCGGACACAAATATGGACTGGACCGGGTGCGGCGGGGTGTCGCACTGATCAAAATGCTGAAAGAAAACGGCATCGAGATGCAGCTGCTCGTCAATGACTTTCGGGCTGGTTTGGCAGCTCAGGATCTTGGGGTCGGAGGAGCGGTCACGATCGAAACGATTCTGGATGTCGATGCGGTTGCCCAGAGGGGAGATAGTGTCGTTCTTGACACGCTCGAGGATACAGCCAGCCGTTTGGAGCAGTATGCAGATCGATTCTCTCCTCTTTTTGTCGTAACCGATCATTGTGACCTCTCCTCGCAGTTTGGGGAAGTGCTTCTCAAGCCCGCCTGTGAAGAGGAGGCGAAGTGTATCGAGACTCCGATTATCGATCCTGCCTACTTTCAAATAGAAGAAAAAAACCAGAAAGAAGAGCGAATACTCTTTATTTATGGAGATGCTGATTATGAAAAAGAGATTCTGGCGCATCGTGAATTTTTTGAAGAGGCGGGAATGGATCTACTGCTGGGATACTACTTTTTCGTCAAATATGAGGGGGAGCTTGCAAAACTGTTTCACCAGCTTTATGAGCCGGAAGAGTATGTTGAGCTTCTTGGGAGCAGGAGCAGGATTCTTACGGCATCGGCACAGAGCGCGTTCGAGGCGAAGGCCGCTGGAGCAGATGTGGTCTATATGCAAAAGAGAGAGGAGAGCGATTGCCTGCTGGCACGGCTGGCAGACTACAATATCAAAATAATTGATGGTTTTGACGAAAAAGGCCTAAAAAATTGGATTTTAGCACCGAAAAAGAGTGAAAAAGAGATCGAATCGTTTGATAATGTCAGCAAACAGCTTGTTGCTCTGTTGAATTTATAAACATTTAATGCTTTGTGGCTTATAATTGGGGGACTAAATTCTAATTAAAGGAAAGGTATGAGTAACAGAAGGGACTTTATGGGTAAGGCTCTGGGCGGTTTTACTGCGTTGGGTGGTATCGCTGCTTTATACGCGATGAAACGAACGTGGGATCCATTGCCAAGTGTCAA
>JAOZOG010000001.1:42581-52693 GCA_029933395.1 Sulfurovaceae bacterium
ATGGCACATTTTGAAAAAGCGAGCAGTATCCATGAGTGGATGGATCAGCGACTCGCAGTCGATACGTTAAAAAGAGTACTCTCCACTGAGTACTGGATTCCAAAAAATATCAATTTCCTTTGGGCGATGGGTATGATTTTGGCGGCAACCTTCGGTTTGCTTCTCATCAGTGGAATTTTCCTTCTGATGTATTATAATCCAAGTGTGGATTTGGCATTTGACAGTGTCAACTATACGATTATGAGCGAAGTGGGCTACGGATGGCTCTGGAGACATATTCATGGTGTCGCGGCATCGGTTGTCTTCCTGATTATCTATATCCATATGTTTACGGGTATCTACTATGGTTCCTACAAGAAGGGGCGTGAGTTGATCTGGCTTTCGGGTATGCTGCTCTTCGTCACCTTCTCTGCAGAAGCCTTCTCCGGATATATGCTTCCATGGGGTCAGATGAGTTACTGGGCAGGTATGGTTATTACCAATCTCTTTAGCCTCGGATCACTGGAGTTCAATGGTCTGGTTGAGTGGATCAGGGGTGACTATGTTCCTGGGCAGGCATTCCTTGGTAGATTCTTCATGCTGCATGTTCTTTTGATGCCGCTGATTATCATTGGATTGATCGTACTGCACTTTGGTACATTGAGAATCCCTCACGTCAACAATCAGGATGGCGAAGAGTTTGACTTCGAAGAAGCAGCTGAGCTCTACAAGGCAGGCAAGAAGAAAGAGTCCAAAGTCATTCCATTCAACCCTGTCTTCCTCAGTAAAGACGTCTTTGTAATGGGTGTCTACTTCATCCTCTTCTTCTATCTGGTCTTCTACCATTTTGAATTTGCGATGGACCCGGTCAACTTCGATCCGGCAGATGGACTGAAGACGCCTGCACATATCTATCCTGAGTGGTATTTTCTCTGGTCGTATGAGATTCTGAGACCGTTCTCCAAAGATATCGGATTGATCGCATTTGGATTTGCACAGGTAGCATTCTTCCTGCTTCCATTCCTCGACAAGAGTCCAAATGTTGCTCCGGCAAGCCGAAGAGGGCCGTTCAAGTATTGGTTCTGGATCATGCTGGTTGATATGATCGTCCTGACAGCAATGGGTAAACTGCCTCCGACTGATGCAACGTTCGCTACGATCGGATTGATTGCAGCATTGACATTTATCGGTCTATGGATTGCATTGCCAATCATTACAAAACTTGAAAAAAAGCTCTAGGAGGCATAGATAATGAAAGAACTTAAAATTTTAGCCGTAGTTGTCTTCTTCTCACTGTTGACCTATTGGCTGGTGGAGCCTTATGCACACTCACAGATGCATAAGCATGTCGAAGGTCATGGCTTTGTCTATGACGGCAAAGCGGATATCGAAGAGGCGGTAGCGGCCGCGGAAAATGCGAAAAAAAGCGGCATCAAAGTAAAAGAGGCTGAAGCGAGAGTCGAAGCCAAGAAAGCGTTTTGGGCTGACGTAGCCAAAATCTCCAAACTCAAAGGGGACCCGGCTGCAGGTGAAGGCGTATACGCTATGTGTGCAGGCTGTCATATGGATGGCGCTGTCAATATGGGCGGTGTGATTCCACCCAGTCTGGAAAAGGCAGGTTCACTCTATGACAAGAATTACCTGATTGCACTGATCAAAGATCCTGCGATGGCATCTAATGTCGACCATAAGTATGCCGATACAATGACACATCCTATGGGATCGATCAAGACAATGGTGACAGAGCCTCAGCAGATCGCCGATGTCGTTGCCTACCTCAAAGCCAAAAAGGTTGGAAAGCTCGAGACCAAAGAGGCTTTCTATGATGCGTGTGGCAGATGTCATGCAATGCGCTATGCCAAGATGACACAGCTTGGAGACACGCCTAAGTTCAAGCACGAGAAAGATGCCTTGGCATATCAGGTCAAAGTTCTCGACGAGCAGGACTTGGTCAAGGCCTATATGGGTAAACTGCCACCGGATCTCTCTATCATTATCAGAGCGAGAAGCGAGCACTTCCTCAAAACATTTGTAGAGAATCCTCAGTCTCAGCTTCCCGGCACCTCTATGCCTCGAACAGGCTTGAGCAAAGAGGGCTATGCGGCTGTCGAAGAGTATCTGACAGAAGTGGGAGACCCAAGCAAGCCGAAGCGTGAAGCGATCGGACCATGGGTGATTCTCTTCTTTGTTGGCTTTACTGTTCTGGCATATCTCTGGAAAAAGCAGGAGTGGAGAGACCTTCACTGATCCTGAATCGGAGCCTGCGCTCCAAACGGCAGGCTTTCTGCCTCTGCTGTCCTTTGCTTGAAGGACAGCTTTTTTTATTCCCTTATTATCTCATTCTTATCAACATTTCGATACTCTAAACAAAATTTATACTATTGGAACATTATGCTAATCGATGGACATGGGCGAACAGTCAACTATCTCAGGGTATCAGTCACAGAGCGCTGCAACTTCAGGTGCCAATACTGCATGCCGGAAAAACCGTTTTCATGGGTGCCCAAAGAAAACCTTCTCAGCTTTGAGGAACTCTTCCTTTTTATCAAAGTGGCGATAGACGAGGGTGTAACCAAGATCCGAATTACCGGGGGGGAACCGCTGCTGAGGGAAGATCTGGACTCATTTGTCAGGATGATCCATGACTACAAACCGGATATCGATCTTGCTCTTACAACCAACGCCTATCTTTTGCCTCAGACGGCACAAAAACTTAAAGATGCGGGCCTCAAGCGGCTCAATATCTCTCTGGATTCCCTCAAACCGGAAGTTGCCAAACAGATAGCCCAGAAAGATGTATTGGACCAGGTGCTCAAAGGGATAGATAAGGCGCTGGAGGTTGGACTGGGTGTCAAGATCAATATGGTACCCCTCAAAGGGATCAATGATGACGAGATTTTGGATATTCTGGACTATTGCAAAGCCCGCAATATCAAAGTCCGCTTCATAGAGTATATGGAAAACAGGCACGCCAATGTGAGTCTCAGGGGAATGCACGGCAAAGAGATCCTGGCAAAGGTCAAAGAGGGCCATACGATCCGTGCTCTGGGCCGTGAAGGTGCCAGTCCCTCTTTCAACTATGCGCTCGAAGACGGTACAGAGTTTGGCCTCATCGATCCGCATAAGCATGACTTTTGTGAAAGCTGCAACCGTATCAGGCTGACTGCGGAAGGTTTCTTGATTCCCTGTCTCTACTTTGATGAAGCGATGAGTATCGCCGATGCAGTCAAGAAAGGCGATATCGAAGGCGCATCCCAGGTACTTGCACAGGTTCTCAAAGACAAACCCAAAGAGAATCGCTGGAGTGAAACACCCAACGAAGGAGAAGATATTTCTGCCAGAGCCTTCTATGAAACGGGAGGGTGAAGTCAATGAGGAATGGGGAATGAGGAATGAGCAACTGAAAAGAGGGTATTTTTATTTGAGAATACGCTTCATTCAAAAAGGCCCTTTTTGTTTTATTTGACAGAGCAGTTTTTTTCGATTCAGGGGGAGGGGAAGTATGCCGGTGTCCCCTCCTATTTTCTGAGGACCGGAGGATGCAATCTGAGCTGTCCCGGATTTGGTGCGGAGTATGAAGTTGACTGCACTATAAAAAGCGGTTGTGATACCTATTTTGCGGTGGATAGCAGCTTTGCTTCACAATGGAAAAAGATAGAAGAGCCTGAAAGTCTGATTGCCGATCTCCGGAGGGAATTTATCACTATTGGTTACAAGCCTCACGTAGTCATCACGGGTGGCGAGCCTTTGATGTATTGCCAGGATAAAGTATTTTATTCTCTCGTAGAGTGGCTGGTTTTTGAGGGGGTGAAAATCACCTTCGAGACCAACGGAACAATAGAGATCGATTTCGATCGATATCCTGCCTACAAAGAGACAGTTTTTGCCTTGTCGATCAAACTGGCAAACAGCGGTGAGCCTGAGGAAAAACGTATCAACAAGGCTGCACTTGCCGCCATCAAACGATATGCCAAAGAGTCGTTTTTCAAGTTTACGATCGACAAGCTTCTAGTGGAAACGACAGCCTTTGATGAGATTGCCGATATTGTAGAGCCCTTTCCCGAGAGTGAGATTTTCTGTATGCCGGTCGGTGAGAGCAGGGACACCATCTGGAAGAACGATGAAGCGGTCTTCGCCTTTTGTATGAAGCACAACTACCGATACAGTGACCGGTTGCATATCCGGGTCTTTGATACGACACAGGGGGTCTGAAGTGATCATACGCAAACTCTTCAAATTTGAAAATGCCCACATCGTGCGTGGTTGTTCGACGCGCCGGTGCAGTGAAAATCTCCATGGACACTCCTATAAAGTGGAAGTATTGCTGGAGTCCAACTATCTCGATCATGGTCAGATGGTCTATGATTTTGGCTTGACCAAACTCTATATCAAAGAGATGATCGATGCTTTCGATCACGGTATCACATTGTGGAGCGATGATGATCCGGAGTATATCACGGCGATGAAAGCATATAGCAAACGGTGGGTTGAGCTGCCTGTTTCCCCTTCGGCTGAGCAGTTTTCCCGCGTGATCTATCTGATCGTAGAGCGAATACTCTCCTGTACGCAGATGCAAAATGGCGAACGGGATGTGCGGCTTCACAGCGTCATTGTTCATGAGACCGAAACAGGGTATGCGCAGGGTTTCGGAGAGGATGCGCATAGCGAACTGATGGGAAAAATTATGCTTGAGAAGATTCGATTCTCGGAGCAGATTGCTTCCGAGTGGAGCGACAAAGGACTCTGGGGGAAACTGCTGGCAAGAGAAAGCCTGGTCAACCCGAAGAGAGTATGAGGGGATATTGGTGTATACTCCCTCTTTCGATCAAAACAAAAGGAATAAAATGAAAAAAAGTATCGTAATATCATTGCTGGCAGCAGGCCTGCTGTTTGTCGGGTGTGGTGAAGGCAAGAAGCCGGCAGAAACGAAAGCAGCGGAAGCGACACAGAAGTCCACGGCGGATGAAGCCAAAGATGCCATAGCCAAAGCAGCGGAAGCGACAAAGAGATTGGCTGAAGAGAAGGCAGCAGAGGCAAAAAAGGCAGCCAGTGACCTGGCGGACAAAGCCAAAGAGGCAACAGCAGAAGCTGCCGATGCAACAAAAGCAGCGGCAGAGAGTGCCAAGGCAGCGATCCATGATGCAACTGCTCCGCAGAGCAAAGAGTAAACCCCCCCACCCATTCTCCTGTCATCTCTCAGATTGAGATGACAGGTACTACTTCGTAAATATATCCACTTTCAGCGTTGATGATGAATGCCATCGGATTGGCAGCATCGAAACAGTGCGCCCTTTTTCCAGCAGTGACAGATCCGGATGGATAATGATCAATCCGTCCGCCTTCTGCAGGGGAGAGACCATACCCGGGGATTGCTGCGGCAGGGGCCGGAAGTGTATACCGTCAAAGCTGCCAAGAACAGTGGTATATCTCCCCGGTTTGACTCTGTACTCCTCTGCCATTTTTGTTGCGATGATATCAGGATGGGAGGCGGATGCACCGGAGAGTTTGAGCAGAATACTCTTGACAAAAAGCTCATAGTTGACCATTGCGGCGAGAGGGTTTCCGGGCAGGTTGACAATGATCGTGTTGTCAACTTTTCCAATAGTTGTCGGTTTGCCCGGTTTGATTTCGACACCGCTGAAAAAGGTTTCCATGCCCAGCTGCGCGAATGCCTCTTTGGTGAAGTCTTTGTCTCCGACACTGACGCCTCCGCTGGTAATGACAAGGTCGGCATTGAGTGCTTCACGGATGCAGGACTTGAGAGAGCCGATCGTATCTCCGCTGCCATTGATATACTGCACTTCGCAGCCCAGCTCTTTTGCACGGGTCAAAAACATCGATGCGTTGGAGTTGTAGAGTTGATGGGCTTCGATACGTTCGTAATGGGGGCGCAACTCATCCCCTGTCCCGAATATAGCTACTCTGATTTTGCGTACAACCGGGAGGTGGGTGACCCCCTGGCTGGCGAAGAGTGCGGTGTGGTAGGCGGTGATCCTCTCTCCTTTGGAGATGTAGGTTTTGCCTTTCTTGATGTCTTCCCCGGCGAAACGGATATGGGCCCGGGGGCGTATCGATTCGGGAAGGGAAACCTTATCCCCTTCGACCGAAACCTCTTCGATTGGTACAATCGCTTCACACCCTTCGGGAACAGGAGCGCCGGTCATAATGCGGATTGCTTTGCCGGAGCGAAGTGTGTAGCGGGCCACATCGCCGGCATAGATGATCTTGTCACTCTGGACAGTGCTGCCCTGATCGTCAAGCTTGACAGCATAGCCATCCATGGCAGAGTTGTCAAAGCGCGGCAGCTCGAAAGAGGCGATATGATCCGAAGCGGCAATGCGGCCGGAACTCTCTTCGATTGTGATGACTTCGGAGGAGAGTGACCCGATATTTCGATCGATGATATCGAGTGCTTCGGTGATGGAGACTGCCATAGTTTCGCCTTTGTATGGGATTCTGGAGATTATAACAAAATAGAGTATAATTTGCGTTAATGATAATATCGGACAGGAAAGCTGTTCGGGCTTCAAGGAGCTGAAATGATCGAAGAGGCACTTCTGTATCACAGCATAATGGTCAAACTGTTTTTGGCACTGCTTTTTGTCAATCTGGCAATTCCTTCACTTTTCAGGGGCAACAGTGTCAGAATGATCAAGATGACACGCATGAGCTTTTTTCTCTTTTCGGCACTGCTTGCGATGGTGGCGTTTACCGGCATGATTCTCTTTATGCTGATGAGTGTGCCCTGGAGTATGGGGATGACGGGGATGGTTGTTGTCTTTCTGCTGCTCTCTGTTGCAGAGATTATCCGAAGTCGAAAGCTTAGAGAGGCATGGCTCCAAGGAGAGAGTGGCATATCGGTCTCCTGGCCCTGGGTGCTGATCGAAATCACGATGACAGCGGTGATGATTTTCGCTGCCGCTCTGGAGGGAAAAGATGCAGTACCTCTATAGCGAAAAGGCCGGTGAGCCGCAGCTTGAGCTCTCCGGAGATTCGCATCGCTATCTTTTCAAAGTCCGGCGCCACCGGGCAGGCGAATTGATCTATCTCCGCAACCTGAAAGATCAGGTACTCTATCATTATCGGATCGAAGCGATCGACAGGAAGCGAGCACTCCTTCTCCTGGAGGAGCAGAGGGTATATCGTCTGGAGGCAGAAAAATATCTGCATCTGGGATGGTGCCTTGTCGACCCCAAAAGTATCGAAAAGGTCTTGCCTTCTTTGAATGAGATGGGAGTAGGGAAGATCACCTTTATCTACTGTGAGCGTAGTCAGAAAAGTTTTCGTCCTGACTTCAAACGAATGGAGAAGATCCTCCTGAACTCTTCCCAGCAGTGTGGCAGAAGCGTGATGATGGAGCTGGAGGAGATAGAGAGCCTCGAACTGTTTCTGGAGAGATACCCGGAAGCCTGGATGCTGAATTTTTCAGATAAGCATATAGGGGGTCATAAGGAGGAGATCAAAACAGCGTTGATCGGCCCGGAGGGAGGCTTCAGCGAACATGAGCGCACTCTTGTCGTACCCGAGAGGGTCGCGGGACTGAATACCCACCTGATACTACGCAGCGAGAGTGCCGCATGTGCCCTGGCAGGAAAGATTCTTTTATAAAAATTTAAACCTCTTTGGGTATAATACCGCTCTAAAATTCCCGAACAATCGGGAAAGCTGTCTCAGCCAGGACTGTTGCAGCGACCCCTATCAATGGATAGCGGAAGGATACGAGAGGTATCGGAATGGGTTGGTTGCCCATCACAAAAATACTAAAAAAGGTTTCAAGATGAAAAAAGGAATCCATCCAAACTATGTAGAGTGCAAAGTTACTTGCGCTTGCGGCAACGAGTTCACTGTCAGATCCGACAAAGAGACAATGTCAATCGATATCTGCAACGAGTGTCATCCATTCTTCACCGGTTCTGAGAAGATTGTCGATGCGGCAGGACGTGTCGAGAAGTTCAAGAACAAGTACAAGCTCGGTTAAGCCTACACTCTCTTCTCTCTCCGAGGAGAGAATCTCAAATTCAATTCCCCCCTGACCTTTACATCAATTTATGCTGACATTTATCCCCACTCCTATCGGAAACCCACAGGATATTACACTGCGTGCAATGCGCTATTTTGAAGAAGCGGAACTTTTCTTGTGTGAAGATACACGTGAAACGAAGCGCTTGATTCGACTGCTGGAGGAGCGGTATGGGATGCGGCCTCCTGAAGCAGACTACCTCTCCTTCAATGAACACAATGGCACGCAGCGCCTCAAGGAGATAGCGGAGAGACTGGAGGGCCTCAATGTGGTCTATGTCAGTGATGCCGGTATGCCGGTGATCTCCGATCCCGGTCAGATTCTGGTGGCCTATTGTCAGGAGCGGGGGCTTCCCTATGATGTGCTGCCTGGTGCCAGTGCCGTTGTGACAGCTTATGCGGCCAGTGGTTTCGAGGAGGGGAGATTTCTCTTTTTTGGCTTTTTGCCGCATAAAGGGAGTGAGCGCAGCCGGGCACTGAATGAAGCGCTCAATACAGGCTACAATACGATCCTCTACGAGTCTCCCCATCGTTTAATGAGGCTGCTTGAGGAGATCGCTGCTGTCGATCCGGAGAGGATGCTCTTCCTGGGGAAAGAGTTGACGAAAAAATTCCAGACCTATTACAGAAAAAGCGCCAGAGAGCTTCTGGATATTCTCGGAAAAGAGCTTGTTCGGGGAGAGTGGGTCGTGATCATCCAGGCCAAAGAGAACGAAAGAAAAGCACTCTATCTGGAGGATATTCTCTCGCTGGATTTGGCCCCGAAACCCAAGGCAAAACTCTTGTCGAAAGTGACAGGTGAGCCTGTCAAGAGCTGGTACGAGAAGCTGGTGGAGAGCCGCTGAGACTACGTGGCTGCCGTCCCTCAAAAGAGTGACAGCAAAAGTTGGATAGAATCCCCCTTATGATCATTTACGGAAAACAGGTCTGCCTGTACGCACTCGAGCAGCACGAACCCCGCATCAAAACAGTCTATCTGGCCAAAAAAGGATTGCTTCCGCAAGCGCTTTTTGACCACTATAAACCAAAGATCAAATTTTTGGAAAACAGATGGGCACAATCGATGAGCAAGGGGGGAAACCATCAGGGTATCCTGCTGGAGATGGAGACGTATGAGCAGAGCCACTTTTCGCAGATAAAGAAAAATGACTTTATCGTCATTCTTGATGGCTTGACGGATACGGGTAATATCGGCGCCATTGTCAGGAGCGCCTATGCTTTGGGTGCTGATGCCGTTATCGCAACGGGAGTCAGGCAGTTGAATTTTGCGGCGATCACCCGCACAAGTTCCGGTGCGCTTCTGGATATGCCTTTTATGATCGCGGAGAATATTCTGGATATTTTCAACGAGCTGCATCAGCTGGGGTTTGTCTCCTATGGTGCATCGATGGAAGGCGAGAGAGTAGAGACGATGACATTCGCTCCCCAAAGAGTACTGGTCTTGGGCAGTGAAGGCGAAGGGTTATCGAAAAAAAGCAGGTCGAGAGTCAAAGAGATGGTATCGATCGAAATGAAGCATCGTTTCGATTCCCTCAATGTCTCTGCCGCGGCCGCAATTTTAATACACAGGATGGGATATGCAGTTGGATGATTTGATCGAAGCGTACACGATCGACAGTATTGCCAAAAGAACCAACATTACGGCAGAAGTGATCTCCAAACTTTTTGACAAAGAGTTCAAAGCGCTGAAGAAGACACAGGCATTGGGCGCCATATCGATTATCGAGCGCGAGTATGATGTCGACCTGAGTGCCCTGCGTCAGGAGTGCCGGGCCTATTTTGGCGGCGAAGATGCCCTGGAGGGAGGATTGACGGTACTGAAGCCGATCGACAAAGAGAAGCGCCTGATGTCGAAACTTCTCTCTCTGGTCCTGCTGATACTGCTTGCATGTGCAGCCTGGTATTTCTTTACCGAGTACTATGATCAGAAAATCGAACCGTTCGAATCTCAGAGCGCGAAGCCGATCGAGGAGGGTGTATCACAGCAGAAGGGTCTTGTTTCCGAAGAGAAAAATGGCAGCGCCGATAATAAAAAAATGGCAGCCGAAAGTGTCTCTGTGGCACCTGATGTAGAGCAGCAGATCGAAGGCATCGAAGCCAGCATCCGGGACATT
>JAOZOG010000001.1:52793-56970 GCA_029933395.1 Sulfurovaceae bacterium
GACCTGAGAGAGCATGCATGGCTTTTGGCTACGGAAAACGCCCGCTTTGCGATTATCGATGGCGATCTTTTCGAGGAGTATCAAAGCAAAGGAAAACTCTTCTTCCTCTTGGATCAGGATGGTGTCCATCAGTTGAGTGAAGCAGGGTACAGAGCAGTAGAGAAGTAAAAAAAGAGGATAAAGATGTTTGACGAAATACAGTTCGAAAAGATAAACCGCCTGCCAAAATATATTTTTGCCGAGATCAACGAGATCAAAATGGCGGCAAGAAGGAGCGGGAAGGATATTATCGATTTTTCGATGGGAAATCCCGATGCCGATACGCCCAAGCCGATCATCGACAAGCTTTGTGAAACGGCCCAACGGCCCAAAACCCATGGCTATAGCGCCAGCAAAGGGATATACAAACTGCGACTGGCAATGAGCAAGTGGTATAAGCGTCACTACGATGTCGATCTGGATCCTGATACGGAGGTGGTCGCGACGATGGGGAGCAAAGAGGGGTATGTCCATCTGGTGCAGGCGATCAGCAATCCCGGGGATGTGGCGATCGTCCCTGATCCTACCTATCCGATCCACTCTCAGGCTTTTGTCTTGGCCGGTGCCAATGTCGAAAAGATGGAAGTGGTCTTCGACGAAGAGACTTTCGAGGTCGATGAAGACCGTTTTCTTGCCGATGTGGAGGCAGCGCTGGACAATTCCGTGCCCAAGGCGAAATTCCTTGTCGTCAACTTCCCGCACAATCCGACGACTGCGACAGTCACGCCGGAATTTTACGAGCGTCTGGTGGATCTGGCCAAAAGAAAACGCTTCTACATCATCTCCGATATCGCCTATGCGGATATCACCTTCGATGGATACAGGACACCCTCAATTCTCTCGGTCGAGGGGGCCAAGGATGTTGCCGTGGAGAGCTATACGCTTTCCAAAAGTTACAATATGGCCGGCTGGAGAGTCGGTTTTATCGTTGGTAACCCGAAGCTGATCGGCGCATTGCAAAGCATCAAATCCTGGCTTGATTATGGGATGTTTACGCCGGTGCAGGTGGCTGCGACTGTGGCGCTGGATGAGTACGGTGATATTCCGGAAAAAGAGATCGTGCCCCGTTACCAGCGTCGCCGTGATGTGATGATCGAGTCATTCGGCAATGCAGGCTGGCCTCTGGCCAAGCCTCAGTCGAGTATGTTTATCTGGGGAAAGATACCGGAAATAGCACGGGATATGGGGTCGATGGAGTTTTCCAAGCAGCTCCTGATGCAGGCGGATGTCGCTGTCAGCCCCGGCATTGGGTTTGGTAAATATGGTGATGACTATGTGCGTATCGCACTGATCGAAAACGAAAAACGGATTCGCCAGGCGGCGAGAAATATCAAACGCTTCCTCAAGAAACTGGAAGAAGAAAAAAAGCATACAAAGTAGAGACAATTATGGTAAAAGTAGGAATATTGGGTATCGGAACGGTCGGTTCGAGTGTCGCCAGAATATTGGAGGAGAATGCCGATATCATCGAAGCGAGAGCGGGCAAGAAGATCGTAGTCAAAGGCGGAGTCGTCAAAGATCTCTCCAAAGAGCGTGATGTCTCTATCGTGTTGAGTGACGATCCCGCTTCGGTGATCGACGATCCGGAGATCGATATCATTGTCGAGTTGATGGGTGGTGTCGAAGAGCCCTATGCACTGGTCAAGCAGGCCCTGAAAAATGGCAAAGCCGTCGTGACGGCCAACAAGGCACTCCTGGCATATCACCGCTACGAACTTCAGGCACTGGCCGGTGATATCCCTTTTATGTATGAAGCGAGTACGGCCGGCGGGATTCCAATCATCGGCGCGTTGAGAAACGGGCTCTCCGCCAACCATATCGAATCGATCAAAGGGATTATGAACGGGACCTGCAACTATATGCTGACCAAGATGATCAATGAGGGTGCGCAGTATGATGCCATACTCAAAGAGGCTCAGGAGCTGGGATATGCGGAAGCCGATCCGACTTTCGATGTAGGCGGTTTCGATGCGGCACACAAGCTGCTGATCCTTGCATCGATCGCCTATGGGATCGATGCCAAACCTGAAGATATCGTCATCGAAGGGATCGAAAATATCACACAGACCGATGTGGCTTTCGCCAAAGAGTTTGGCTATGCGATCAAGCTGTTGGGTATCGCCAAAAAAGTGGAGAAGGGTGTCGAGCTCAGAGTCCATGCGACGATGATCCCGAGTGAAAGTATGATCGCCAAAGTTGACGGCGTGATGAATGCCGTAACGGTTGTGGGCGACAGAGTGGGTGAGACGATGTATTACGGACCGGGTGCAGGCGGCGATGCGACTGCTTCGGCTGTGATCGCAGATATTATCGATATCGTCAGGGGCAACCACGGCCCGATGCTCGGCTACAAAAAGGGTCTGGAGAGCGGACTGAAGCTTCTCCACAAAGATGAGATCGTCTCGCAGTACTATCTGAGACTCGAAGTCAATGACCAAAGCGGCGTACTCGCAACGATCGCATCGACACTTGGCAGGTTTGGTATCTCGATCGAGTCGATGTTGCAGGAGCCGAACCAGAATGAAGAGAGGGCAAAGCTCCTCTTTACGACCCATTGCTGTCCCGAGATCAAGATGCAGGATGCGATCAGTGCACTCTCAGAGCTCGATGATGTGCATGGCGACATCGCGATGATGCGAATAGAGAAGTAGGAGAGCGATATGGCATATATTTCACTCTGTTCTTATGAAAATATGGATCCGGAGATTCAGGAAAAAGCGAAACCGATTCTGGAAAAAACAGGAAAATTGGGTGAGATATTTGAGCTTATCGCCCTGAACAAAGATATCTATTTCGCAACTGATACGATGGTACAGTCCTATCTGCTCAAGGAGACATTGCTTCCCTACAGTACAAAAGAGCGGATAGCACTGCTTATCTCTATTGAAAATGGATGCAAAATGTGCGTGGATGTTCACAAAAATATCGCCAAAATGCTTGGTATGAGTGACGAGCAGGTCGCAGAGGTGCTCGAAGGGGTGGAGTCCATCCAATGCTCGGATGAAGAGAAGAAACTGCTGAACTTTTGTATCCGGGCATCTCAGAAAGATAACTACAAAATGCAGCAGGCCGACATCGATGCGATCAAAGAGGCCGGCTACAGTGAGGCACAGATCCTTGAAGCCGTAGCGATCACGGCCTATTTCAACTATATCAATACCCTCTCCAACGTCTTTGGACTCGGCCAGCCCCAAAAATAAGTCAGTCAGATGAAGCAGCGCATCAAAGATGCGGCAAAACACGCCTCAAATAACCCGATCATTCAAAAAAGTGCCCAATCGCTGAAACCGAGCCGCAGTATCTGGGGTGCGTTGGGTATCATACTCTTCTTTATCCTTCCGGAGATCATCGCTTTCATCTGGGGCGCGGAGATTGCCGGGTGGGCACACGCTCATACTGTCACGGAGCCGACCGAGATAGCGCGCCGGACCTACTGGCTGCTGGAAAAGATATTCGAGGATGGCGGCAGCTGGATCAATCTGACGATCGGTATCGCACTGCTCGGATGGCTGGCTTGGGACTGGATACGCTTGCCCGATGAAAATCCGTAAGAAATATTGAGTGTTCAAGACTAAAAGTAATCCTTAACTTCCCCATTATCACCATTGATCTATAATCTTGCCACTGACTTTTGGAAGGATTCTCAATGAGTAAACAGAATTTTATACGAATTACACTATTTATTTCGGTCCTGGTCTTCAACCCTGCTGCTGCAGACACATTCCGGATCACTGCCAATATGCAGAGCAGCCGCAAAACGGCGGTTACCGAGGATATAGCCGCCGTACTCTATGAGAGAGGATTGGAAGAAAAAGCAGCCAAAGAGAGGGCTGCAGGGCTTGTCGGAGAGGATGCGGAGTTGTTTGCCCTGATGCTTGATACGCTTTTGCACGAATGCGGCGATATCAGCAGAGAAGAACTTCTCACTCATCTCGGTACCGCAGCCCTTCACAGACAGGAAATCTCACTGGACTCCTACGCACATCTCATCGATCTCTACACCAAAATCAAAAGAACAACGCCCGACGAAAAGACGCTTGGCAGCCTGAGGGCTGTCGCCGGAAGCAACAGGATGCTGCTCGGTTGATCGATCTATGCAGGGGTTTACTTCCCTGTAAATTATCTTGGAATAAATTTC
>JAOZOG010000467.1 GCA_029933395.1 Sulfurovaceae bacterium
ACGATATACCGGAGATACTGCAGGCGGACCTCTCGCAGCTTCTTCTCGAACTGGCCCTGTGGGGGAACGACGATATCACCACACTCTCCTGGCTCGACCTGCCGCCGCAAACGGCACTCTTCCACGCCAAAACAGTTCTGCAGGATCTGGGTGCCATAGACAGTAGCGGAATGATCACTCCGCACGGCAGAGCGATGGCGGCATACCCGATGCACCCCAGACTGGCCCATATGATGCTCAAAGCCAAGGCACTCGGTCTCAGCTACGAAGCCTCGCTCCTGGCCGTCCTCATCAGTGAAAAAGATATCTACCGCAACGCCTTTGGCTCCTCGGATCTGCGGGAGCGAGTCTCAGTGCTTCACGATGTCCGAAAAGGAGCGTATATACCCGTACAAACGATCGATCTGAATCAGTGCCGCTATCTGCTCAAAAATGCCAAACGCATTGAAAAAAATCAAAAAGAGCATATTGATCTGGAGATGATCGGTATACTTCTCGCCTTCGCCTACCCCGACCGTATCACCAGACTGCGAAATGACAAAAGTGCTACCTACCTGCTCGCCAACGGCAAGGGCGCCGTGCTGCATCAACAGGATGAACTCTTCAATGCAGGCTTTCTGGTCATCGCCGATCTGGATGCGAAAAAGCGTAATGCAACTATCTATAAAGCTGCTGCCATCACACATACACAGATAGAAGCATACCTCCCCGAACAGATGCACAGCTATGACGATCTCTGCTGGAATAGTGAACAGCAGCGCGTCGAAGCGAGAAGGATCACAAAACTGGGTGCCATCACACTCAAGGCAGAACAGATACGGGATGTTCCTGAAGAGAAAGTCACCGAAGTGTTGATCGAGGAGCTTCAGGAGATGGGGCTCGATGCGCTGTGCTGGAGCAAAGAGGCTACTTCACTGCGACAGAGAGTGGGCTTTCTCCACGCATATGGTATAGCATTTCCCGACTTCGGCAATGACGTGCTTCTTGAAAATATGGATGAGTGGTTGGCACCCTACCTTACCGGTATCAGCACACTGAAAGCCTGCCAAAACCTCGATCTCTATCCTATTCTCCTGGGACAGCTGAGTTATGAAGAGAGAAAACTCCTCGACAGACAGGCACCCGCCAAACTCAAAGTCGCCTCCGGTTCGAACATAGCGATAGACTATAGCGATCCCCTGCAACCTATCTTGGCGGTACGCCTCCAGGAGATGTTCGGTACGAAAGAGACACCTACTCTGCTGGACGGCAAAGTCAAACTGATGCTGCACCTGCTCTCACCCGCTTCGCGCCCGATGCAGGTGACGATGGATCTGGAGAGTTTCTGGCAAAATACCTACAGTGAAGTCAAAAAAGAGTTGCGAGGAAAATACAAGAAGCACTACTGGCCAGATGATCCTTTCACAGCTATAGCGACGAGTAAAACAAAGAAGCGGATGTAGCTACTGCCACAAGGAAATGGAGAGCTTGCTCCCGAACAGCGGAGGCAGAGCCTTCCGATTCCAATACATTATTCACAACAGTAACAAAATTACAGTATCAAAGATTGGGTATACCCATTAAAGTGATGACAGGTTGGAGATGTTTCAATCGTAAAATGAAGCGGGAGGACAAGGAGTAGTGATAAAAC
>JAOZOG010000012.1:0-13407 GCA_029933395.1 Sulfurovaceae bacterium
TACTACAAAGAGTCTCTGCTGAGCCGTGACCATACAGAGCGGATGTTGCGGGGAATGGGCGCCAAAATAAAAACGGTGGAGAAGCCAGGAAACGAAAAGGATGGATGGATAGAGATCGAACCTCTCGGGAAGTCATTGGAACCTTTGGATATCACCGTACCGGCAGACCCCTCCAGCGGTTTTTTCTTTGCAGTGGCGGCTGCGATTGTGCCCAATTCGCGGGTCGTGATCAAAAATGTGACGCTCAATCCTACACGAATTGAAGCATATAAGATTCTGCAGAAAATGGGAGCAAAGGTCACATTAGTGGAGAAGGAAAACATCTATGAGCCAATTGGCGATATCGAAGTTGTCTATAACGGCAGGCTCAGACCTGTTGTGGTGGAAGAGAATATTGCATGGCTTATTGACGAGCTGCCGGCACTCTCGATCGCTATGGCAGTGGCTGAGGGTACGAGCACGATCCGAAACGCCAAAGAACTTCGCGTCAAAGAGAGTGACCGTATCGCGACAGTGGTGAAGGGTTTGCGGGCTTGTGGTGTCGCTGCTGATGAGTTTGAAGATGGGTACAGTGTGACAGGTGGCAAGCTCCAAAAGGCGACCATCAACAGTTATGGAGATCACCGTATTGCGATGAGTTTTGCCGTTGCCGGTTTGCTGGATGGAATGGAGATCGAAGATACAGCCTGTATCGATACCTCTTTTCCCAACTTTTTTGCGATACTCTCTCAAATCACAGGAGTAGAATGATGAAAATAGAATTGGCGTCATCGTACGGTTTCTGTTTTGGAGTCAAGCGTGCGATCAAGATTGCAGAGGAGCATCCCGGCAGCAAAACCTACGGCCCCCTGATTCACAATAAGGATGAGATCAACAGGCTCAAAGAGGGCTTCGATATAGGACTGGCAGAGTCACTGGACGATGTCAAAGATAAAGAGTCTGTTGTGATACGCACACATGGGATCCCCAAGAAGGAGCTCGCTTCACTGAAAGAGCAGGAGACTGAAATTATCGACGCGACCTGCCCTTATGTGACGACACCCCAGCAGGATGTGGCAAAGATGAGCAAAGAGGGCTACAGTATCGTTATTTTCGGTGACAAAAATCATCCCGAGATCAAAGGGGTGGTCAGCTATGCCGAGAATGAAAAAGATGCCTTTATCGTACTCGATGCAGAAGAGCTTGAAGGGCTCCCTCTCAGGTCCAAAGTCGCCGTCGTAGCGCAAACGACCCGAAAGCCGGAGGATTTTATCAAAATCACCTCCGCGCTTATCCTGAAACATAAAGAGGTACGTGTTTTCAATACCATCTGCAATGCGACATTTGAAAACCAGGATGCAGCGGCGGATTTGGCGAAAAAAGCGGATGTGATGATCGTCATTGGCGGAAAACACTCCTCCAATACCAAGCAACTGCACTCTATCTGCAAAAATTACTGTGATGACAGCTATTTGATCGAGAACGAAAGCGAGCTTCAGAGTGAGTGGTTTGCAGGCAAGAAACTCTGTGGTATTTCTGCCGGCGCTTCTACGCCAGACTGGATTGTTCAGAATGTCATTGACTGCATCCAGGAGATCAAATAATCAGGGCACGCAGTTAAAAAAACGAACAACCCACTTTAAATATAAAAAGGTATAATAACGCCCAAAACTAGGTTAAATAAGGATGTGGTAGTATGAAATTCGAAGATTTCGATATGGGTGAGGAAGTAGAAGATTTTGCAGCGATGCTTGAGGAGTCGTTCAAAAAATCTGACTCAAAAAGTGATTTGGTAGAGGGTGTGATCGTCAAGATCAATGAAGAGGATGACCAGGCAGTTGTCGATATCGGTAGAAAAAACGAAGCACTCCTTCCCCTTGATCAGATCAGAAATGAAGAGGGTGAACTGACTTTCAAAGAGGGTGATACCATCGATGTGGTTGTGACTGGAAACAGGGGCGAGAGACCAATGGTTTCCCATGAGATGGCGAAGAAAAGAGCTGCGCTCAACGCATTTATCAATGAGTATGACGAAGAGCAGGAGTATATCGTTGATGGCGTCGTAACCAAGAAAAATAAAGGTGGCTACGTGGTCGAGTCCGAGGGACTGGAGTTCTTTATGCCCAGAACCCTCTCTTATCTGAGTTCAAAAATCGATGCCATTGGCAAAAAAGTCAAAGCTGTCATTGTCAAAGTGGACAAAGACAAGAACTCTGTCGTGATCTCCCGAAAAGAGCTGATCGAGCGTGACAAAGCCAGAGTGCAGGAGATCGTAGACCGATTGCTCGAGAGCAAAGAGGTAGTCGAGGGCACAATCAAGAAGATCACAAGTTACGGTATGTTTGTCGATGTAGGCGGTATGGATGGCCTGGTACACTATTCACAGATTTCTCACAAAGGGCCGGTCAACCCTTCAAAATATTTTGACGAGGGCGATGTGGTCAATGTCGTGGCACTCGACTATGACAAAAAGAAGAGGCACCTTTCACTCTCAATCAAAGATGCCAACCCGGATCCCTGGCAGGATATCGACAACATCATCGGTGTCGGTGATACAGTTACCGCAACGATCAGCAATATAGAGCCATATGGTGTTTTTGTAGATCTGGGTGAAGATCTCGAAGCTTTCCTCCACGTTTCCGAAGTCTCCTGGGACAAGAATGTCAAGCATCCCAAAGATTATCTTGAAGTAGGTGAAGATATCAATGTCGAAGTGATCGAAATCGACAAAGAGGGAAGAAGATTGAGAGTCAGCCTCAAGAGTCTGCTTCCCAAGCCGATGGATGCCTTTGTCGCCAACCATAAAGTGGGTGATGTCGTGACAGGTACTGTCTCCTCTTTGACTGACTTTGGTGCGTTTGTCAAAATCGACAATGTAGAAGGTCTGCTGCACAATCAGGAGATCTCCTGGGACAAGAGTGAGAATGCGAAAGATGTTCTGAATCCCGGCGATGAGGTAGAGGTTAAGATCATTAAAATCGACAAAGATGCAGGCAAAATATCCCTGAGCAAAAAAGCGCTGGAAGACTCTCCTGTCAAAGCATTTACCGCCAATCATAAAGTAGGCGACATCGTCACAGGTACAGTCAAAGACAAGAAGGACTTTGGTGTCTTTATCGCGCTTGAGCCCAATGTGGATGCATTGATCCGCTCAGAAGATCTGCACCCTCTGAAGGCTGACGAGATCGAAAAGGGACAGGAGATCAAGGGTGTCATCAGCTTTATCGATTCGAACAATGACCGTATCAGAGTCTCTGTCAAGAGACTGGAGCGACAGGAAGAGCGTGAAGCGATGAACAAGCTCAATATGGATCAGGACGACAGCATGACACTGGGTGACGTACTCAAAGATCAGCTGAAAAAATAAGAAGGCTGACGGATGTCAAAAATGACAATTGTAGTATGTGACCATATTCACCAGGTAGGCCTGGATCTTCTCTCCGGAGATCCGGATATCGAAATGATCAATGCGGCTGATGAGCCGAAAGAGACACTTCTAACACGTTTTATTCCACTGGCAGATGTGGCTATCACACGTAGTTCCACAGATGTCGATGAAGCTTTTCTGGAAAATGCCAAAAATATCAAAGCGATTGTTCGTGCCGGAGTAGGAGTGGACAATGTGGATATAGACGGTTGCAGCAAGCGTGGTATCGTCGTGATGAATGTCCCCACAGCCAATACTATCGCTGCGGTAGAGTTGACACTGGCACATATGCTCTCCTGTGCCAGGAAGTTTCCCTATGCGCACAACAATCTCAAGCTCGACCGCGTCTGGCGGCGTCAGGATTGGTATGGGACAGAGCTGAAAGATAAGAAGCTGGGCGTGATCGGCTTTGGCAATATCGGCTCCCGTGTCGCGACCAGAGCCAAAGCGTTCGAGATGGATGTTGTCGCCTATGATCCCTATATCGATCCAAGCAAAGCGACCAATCTCGATATCGGATATACCCAGAACTTCGAAGAGATACTGGCGTGCGATATGATTACGATCCATACACCAAAGACCGATGAGACGATCGGGATGATTGGCAAAGAAGAGATTGGCAGGATGAAAGAGGGCGTGATCCTGATCAACTGCGCACGCGGCGGCCTTTATGAAGAGGAAGCACTTCTTGAAGGATTGAAGAGTGGCAAAATCGCAATGGCCGGTATCGATGTCTTCGACAGAGAGCCGGCGACAGACCATCCTCTGCTCGACCTGGACAATGTCACCGTCACACCACATCTGGGTGCCAATACCAGAGAGTCGCAGCGTAATATTGCGCTGCAGGCGGCCCAGCAGGCGATCGAAGCGGCCAAAGGAATCTCCTATCCCAATGCGCTGAACTTGCCGATCAAAGAAAATGAACTCCCTGATTATGTGAGACCGTTCCTGGAGATTACTCAGAAGATGGGGCACCTGAGTGCGCAGATTACCAAAAGTGCTATCCGGTCGATCAAGGTGACGGCAAAGGGTGAAATCGGAGACTATATCGAATCTCTGGCGACTTTCGCTACGGTTGGTGTGCTGACTGAGGCGATCGGGGATCAGATCAATTATGTCAATGCCGAGTTCGTTGCGGAAGAGCGTGGAATCGAGATCGACAAAGAGGTCAGGCCCAACACCAGCGGTTTCCACAACAAGGTCAAAATCAAAGTGACGACACAAAACAGTACGCTGACAATTGCCGGTACGGTATTCGATGAGAATGTGCAGCGCATTGTCGAGATCGATGACTACGATCTCGATGTGGAGCCCAAGGGCAATATGATCTTTTTCCGAAACACCGATACACCGGGTGTCATCGGCGATGTGGGCAATATCCTTGCAGAGAACAAGTTAAACATTTCTGACTTCCGCCTGGGCCGTGACAAAACAGGGCTGGCGCTGGCCGTCGTACGTGTCGATGGTCAGGTCAACAAAAAAGTACTTGATGAGTTGACGGCTCTGGAAGCCTGCATCAATGTCAGTTACGCTTCTCTCTGATTATTGACGCCCTGCAGAGGGTCTTTCCCTCTGTTTTTTTAGACCAAATTCCATCAATTTATTTAATCATAATTTAATATTATCTTCAATATAATTCCTCTATTTTCTCAAAAAGAAAGTTATTATGCTATAATAAATTCTATTGCAAACAAGGAGTCGTGTCACATGTCTATCAAAAGGTATTTTTTGGCCATTTTTACTGCATTCCCGCTTTTTGCGGGGATACAGAACCTGTCGCTTGGTCAGGCAGTGGAGATGGTCAAACATGACAATCTCGAGGTAAAAATTTCCCATTTCGAAGAGCAGATGAAGTCTTATGAAATCGCTGCTGCAGAGGGGATGAACTATGGCAAACTAGATCTGACGATCAACGCAATGCGATCAAACAATCCACTCAACGTTTTCGGTTTTAAACTCCAGAGTCGGGAAGCGACCTTTGGGGACTTTGGTTTCAGTGACTTTCTTGGTGGTATCGGTGGGATGATGCAGGCATCGGGTGGGGATTTTGGCGCTTTTTCCCAGATGATGAGTGATCCCGGAGCGCAGGCGCAGATGCTGGCTGTCGAGCCCACAGATCTGAATTATCCTGCGGCAGCCAACTTTTACCAGACAAAGCTTACCTACAAGATTCCTCTCTATACGGGAGGGAAATTGACAGAGTATGGCAATATCACCCGGGCACTCTACAGAATGAGCAAGATGGACACAAGCAAGATCATCAATGCCAAGATATTTCAGGTCAAAAAAGCGTTCTATGATATCTCGCTGGTCAATCTCTATATACGCAATCTGAAGAAAATTATGAAAAATATCTCCAAGCTGGAGAATATCGTAGCGACGATGCAAACAGAGGGGTATGCTCAGGATGTCGACGTATTGGAAGTCCAGGCCAGAAAATCAGAGGCAGCCAGTCTCTACAATCAGGCAGTGCTTAACCGTGATTTGGCATACCAGTTTCTTTCCTTCTTGCTGAACAGAGAGGTCTCATCGATCAAAGAGGTCAAGACGATGGCACCTATGCCAAGTGTACGGCTCATCGATATCTATAATGACAATATCGATATACAGAAAGCGAAACTGGGGCTTCGTATCAGTCAAATGGCGGTCAAGGCGGAAGAGGCAAGCTATCTCCCGACACTTGGGGCCTTTGGTGAATATGGCAGTGCCGACAACAACTTTCTCAATGAGTTTACCGACAAGGATTCTTATACGGTCGGCCTTCAGTTGAATTTCAATCTTTTCAACGGTGGTATCGACAGGGCCAAAATTGAAAAAGCGAAGGTCAAAAGCCTGCAGGTTCAGGATCAGGTGGAGTTGGCAAAAAAAGGAATCGCGCTGAAGGTAACGCAGCTGAAAACGGAGATTTTGAGTCTTGATTCCGACATCACAAGCTTCAAAACACAGTACAAGTTTGCGAAGCGGGTTTACGAAAGCTATCGTGAACGCTACAGAGAGGGTGTTGTTTCGATCAGCGATGTACTGATCAAGCAGTCCCGGCAGCTTCAGGTTCTTTTAGAGCTGCAGACAGTGATGAACAAGAGGAATACGAAAGTATTTGAACTGAACAGTATTATGAATCCAGGAGAAAAGATATGAAAAAAATACTAGTATTGGTGGTATTGATTGCGGCATCCGCATTGTCTGCGGTTGAGTTACAGTTGAGTGGAAGTATCGTTTCGGACAATCAGAAGATGATGACAAGCCGCTATATGGGCTATGTGAAAAATATGGCAGTCAGCGAGGGGGATATCGTCAAAAAAGGGCAACTGCTTTATGAGATCGATTCCAAAGAGATCGAAGCGGCGGAGCGACAGGTCGATCTGGCTATTTCACAAGCCAGGTTGGCCCTGCAGATGAACCGAAATCAGCATGACAATGT
The DNA here is from genome assembly GCA_029933395.1 of Sulfurovaceae bacterium. Lineage (GTDB taxonomy): Bacteria > Campylobacterota > Campylobacteria > Campylobacterales > Sulfurovaceae > SZUA-451. Next base: position 6,828 of record JAOZOG010000012.1, read on the forward strand.
GATGCTCAACCTTGCAAGACACAAGAGGCTCTACAAAAAGAAAATGGTTTCCAAATATGAACTGGAGCAGTTGGAGCTGGCAGCCAAAAATATGAAAGATATGATCAAGATCTCCGAAGAGCAGGTCAATCAGGCACTGGCCAAAAAAGATGAAGTTCTCAACCAGTACCAATACCTGAAGATCAAGGCGCCCAATGATGGTGTCATCGTGGCAAAAAAACTCAACGAGGGAGAGATGGCGATTCCCGGAATGCCTGCGCTGGTACTGACGGATCTCAGTAAATTGAAAATCCTTGCAGAGATCAGTGAGACAGAGCTGAAATATATCTCTCTGGGAAAAAAAGTCGATGTAGCAATCCCCTCTCTGGGATTACAGACAACAGGAGAGATCAGTTCGATCATTCCCAGTTCCAACCCCATGACACACAAGTTCAAGATCAAAATCAAGTTTGACCACAAGGGCCGGTCGGTTTATCCCGGTATGTATGCAAAAATTGTTATCAAATCATAAAATGGATCAACTATGAAAACAGTGAATGATTATGAGATAACGGACTATGCAGGGAAACTGGCCAAGGGATTCCTGCGTAATCCACTGACCGCAGTATTGGGGGCGTTTCTGCTCATTATGGGCTATCTTGCGCTTGAGATTATGCCCCGCGAAGAGGATCCGCAGATCGCGATCAGTGGCGGTGCTATTGTCGTGGCAATGCCGGGCGCCTCTCCGCGGGAGATCGAAAATATTATCGTCAATCCTCTCGAGCGTAAGCTCAGAGAAGTCAGCGGTATCGAGCATATCTACGGGATGGCGATGGATAATGTCGGTATCGTCAATGTGATGTATTACATTGGGGAAAACCGGGAAGATTCCAACCTCAAGCTCTACGACAAGGTGATGCAGAATATGGACCTGATGCCCAAAGGGGTAATGCAGCCGCTGATCAAACCCTTTGATATCGATATCGATATTCCGATTGTCACGGTTGCCTTCTATCCAAAGGATGAATCGAAAGTAGATGATGTCAAACTGTTCGAAGTGGTACGGCACCTGCAGCAGAAGATCAATGCGATCGACAATGTCGCCAAGACGACGCTCAAGGGTGAACATAAAGAGCAGTACAATGTCGAGGTGGATATGGGGAAACTCTCCGCCTATCATCTTTCGATGGGGCAGATTATGAAAGCGATACAGTCTGTCGCTGTGGATGTACCTGACGTAAAAGGGAAAACCAGAAAGAACAATCTGGTGATTTTCGGTGTCAAGAATGCGATCGAGAGTGTCAGTGATGTGAACAATGTGATTGTCGCGCAGTATATGGGTTCACCCATCTATCTCAAAGATGTAGCCACTGTTACAAAAGGGATTGACATACAAAACTTCAAAAGTGCCTATGTCAATATGAAGTCCGATAGCAATGCAACAATGGATAAGCAGAAGAAGCAGATCACTCTGACTGTCGCGAAACTGGCCGGCACCAATGCCGTCTTTGTCGCCGAGGATGTGGTCGAGCTGCTCAAGGAGCATGAGCATGAACTCTCAGAGTTGGGCATCGGCTACCTGGTGACGCGAAACTATGGTCATCGTGCCAACGAGGCGGTCAATGAGCTGATGCACCATCTGATCATCACGATCGTCATCATCGCCATCATGCTGGTTTTTGCACTGGGCTGGAAAGAGTCGATCATCGTTACTTTTACGGTTCCGGCAATTCTGGCGGTGACACTGTTCATCGCCTATATGACGGGGCAGACGATCAACCGTATCACGCTCTTTGCCTTCCTGCTATCGCTGGGTCTACTGGTGGATGCGGCGATTATCGTGATCGAAAATATCCATCGTCATCTTCATTCGCATGAAGCAGACGACCGCACGATGGAGGAGTTGCTGGTCGAGGCGACAGATGAGATCGGTGCGCCGACCAATATCGCGACGCTTGCGATCATTCTGACGATGGTACCGATGGCCTTTGTCGGTGGAATGATGGGTTCTTTCATGAAACCGATTCCCTACAACGTTCCCGTTGCCCTGATTGCTTCACTCTTCGTAGCCTACATCTTCACACCCTACTTGAGTCTGAAGCTGTTGAAAAAGCCGGAGCACAATCATCATCACAGGAAGAAACACAAAAAGCACTCCGAGAATAAAGGAGATAAGTCATGAAAAAATTTGAAAATTTTGTTCACACTATTCTCGACAGTAAATTTAAAAAGACCCTGGTGGTTGTGTTGACGGCAATAGCATTTTTTGCCTCCATCCTGATGTTGCCCGCAGAGCTGGTCCTGGCCAAGATGCTTCCGGGAAAGAGTGATAATACTTTCTCTGTCTATGTCGATACACCGACAGGAAGCTCTATCTATCAGACCAGAGAGGTGAGCGAATGTGTTATCGATATTCTCAAGAAGGAAAAAGAGGTACTTAATCTCGAGCTTTTCGAAGGGATGGGTATCCCGCTTGATTATGCCGGACTGGTCAAAGGTGCAGGGATGAAGCGTACAGAAAATGTTGCAGAGATTTCTGTCAATCTGACTGACAAGCATAGCCGTTCCGAACCCTCCTTTTTGATGGTGCAGCGTCTCAGACCGATCATCAAGAAACGTTGTGAACCGATTATTCCCAAGACGACGATCAAGCTGATCGAGCAGCCTGCCGGGCCGCCGACACTGGCATCGGTCGTCGTGGAGGTGCATGGTGACGACCTGAACAAGATCAGAGAGATCTCTATGAAGACAGCAGATATATTGGCGCAGACCGAAGGACTGGTCGATGTGGATGTGATGGCGGACGATATTTATAGAAAATTTGAGTTGATTCCAGACAAAGAGAAGATCGCGCGAAGCGGTTTGAGCGTGGAGCAGGTCAATAATATTATATACCTGGCTTTCGAGGGAATGGTAATCGCGCACAAAAACTCCAAAAACGTACCTGACCAGATTCCTATCTTTTTAGTACTGGACAAAGAGACAAAAGAGCTTGCGAACCGCAGCGAAGAAGCACTGCAGAGCAAACTCTCTTCATTGAACCTGATGAATATGAGAGGGATGATGGTACCATTGAGTGAAGTGGTTACGATCCGCGAAGTTGAGAGCAGTCCGATGATTATGCATAAAGACCTGAGTCGCATGATCAATGTCATCGCTGAGACCGATATGGTTTCGCAGCTTTATCCATTGCTCGACGCACGCAATAAAATGATAGAAGTCTTCTCGAAAGAGTATAATGTAACCAAAGATCCGGGAATGTCGACCTATATGTTCGATCTTCATCTCAAAGATCCCAAGACGGGAAAAAGTTATCTCTTGAGATGGGATGGAGAGATGAAGGTGTCGCTTGATACCTTCAGAGATTTGGGTGGTGCATTTATTGCAGCACTGGTGTTGATATTCCTGCTTCTGGTGATCTACTATAAGAGTTTTGCACTCAGCGGTATGATCCTGCTGGGCTCCTTCCTCTCCCTGATTGGGGTCATTGTGGGACACTGGGTAGCCAATCTCTTTACCAGTGAAACGTTTTTCCTGACGGCGACATCATTGATCGGTTTTATCGCTCTGATGGGGATCAGTTCGCGAAACTCACTCCTGTTGATCGACTTTGCCAAATCGCTGATGGAAGGGCGCAATATTCCAAAACGCCAGGCGATCGCCATCGCAGCCGCGACACGGGCGAAACCGATTATGCTGACCGCCGTTGCGATCATCCTGGGTTCGGCGCTGTTGGCGAGTGACCCGATCTTCGGTGGATTGGGTGTGGCCCTGATCTCCGGAACGGTGGCAGCAGTCTTTGTGTCGCTGCTCTTCATACCGGTATTGATGGATAACTCCAAGGCGATGAACTTCGATACCAATCAAAAGTTCAAAAAACGTGAGAAAAATATCTCCATCACAAAATAAACTTCCACCTTTCAAATCTCCTTATCGCCCCTTTGCGGGCGAAAAAGTATCACGCCCCATTTTTCATATACGATAGGGTATAATAGCGCATCAATTTCGGGGTACCCCTATATACCCCAACAGGAGTAATTATGGCAACAATCGGTATGGGTGATATCAAAAAAGGCGTCAGGCTCGAGATCGACGGCAACCCCTATAAAGTAACAGAGTTTCAGCATGTCAAACCAGGCAAAGGTGCAGCCTTTGTAAGAATCAAGATCAAAAATCTTTCCAGTGGAAAAGTGATCGAAAAGACGGTGCACGCGGGTGACAAGTTCGAAGTACCTGAATTGGAGCAGAAGACGATGCAGTACCTTTATGACGATGGAGATATGCTGCAGTTTATGGATACGACGACCTATGATCAGATCGGATTGACCCACGAACAGGTGGGTAAAGAGACGTTTGATTTTATGATTGACGGTATGGAGGCGGATATCCTCTTTCATAACGGCCAGGCGATCTCTGTCGAGATACCGCAAACAGTTGTACTCAAGGTGGTCGAGACACCGCCAAACTTCAAGGGTGATTCTCAGGGTGGAAAGAAACCGGCCACGCTCGAAAGCGGAGCTGTGGTTCAGGTGCCTTTCCATATTCTGGAAGGTGAAATGATAAAAGTGGATACCATCGAAGGGAAGTATCTGGAGAAGGCAAAATAGAGAGAGGCCAAAGCTTTTAGCTGGCCTTCTTGATCATTACCTTGGCGTACATGCCGGGGAAAATATTTTTCGTCCCCTTGTCGAAGCTGACGCGGATTTTGATTTTATGTGTCATTGGATTGGCGTCAGGAATAATCGCTTTGATCTTTCCATCGACATGGTATTCGACAGAGGGTATCTCTACCTTGACGGTATCACCGACATGGACATGTTTCATCATCCCCTCGGAGATAGAGACATCGATCTCCAAATCTTCCATATCGACCATCATAATCGTAAGCATACCGGGCATTACCATATCGCCGACTTTGATATTTTTTTGGACGATGACACCATCGGAGGGTGCTTTCATCTTCAGATAGTTGTAGACAGTAGCAAGCTGTTTGGCCTTGATCGCCATCTCTTCGACCATCACCTGGGCGCTGTCGAGCATCGCCTGTGTATTTTCTGCCATCGTATCAAGATCTTCGATATCGGTCATCGGAAGCATACTTTTTTTCTTCTCCATCTTCTCTTTTCGCCGCTGGATCACCTCCAGACGTTTTCTCCAGAACTCAACAACCACTTTGGACTGTTCCAAGGCAACGTCTGCCTGGGATTTCATAATGTCAAATTCGGCCGATTCCATCTCGTAGAGATCATCTTCGCGTTTGACATAGTCTCCCAGTTTGACAAAGACTTTTTTGACATATCCCATATAACGCGCACCGATCATCTTCTGGCCGTTCGAGATGACAGTACCGGTCAATGAAATCTGATTTGCCACAGCCTGCTGGAACAAAAAGAGAAAAAAGAGACCAAGCAATAATTTCCTCAACTATCTATCCTTTTGTGTAACATATAAATACATTTGCATCATACTACCATTTTCTTAATTGCGTATGACACTCCATGCACTGCTTGGTAATTTTCGTATAGGCCTGCAGTGCCTGTACCGCGTCTCCATCCCTGAATCGCTCGATGATGACTCTGGATTTTCTGTTGATTTTCTTTTTGATTTTGTTCGACATGAGTACCTTGTTGTTCATGTAACGCGTCATGACATCTTTCTCTTCCAGTTCTTCCAGCGGCGGCTCTATCTTGACAATGGTATCGGAGAGCCTGGCTGTGCCCTCTTTGATCATATCGAAGTTGTTGTAGAAAAAACCGGTCTGTATCTCCTGCATTGCTGTAGCCATCGTCTGCATATCTTTGATCCTGTCTTTTTGCGTGTAGGGTCCCGCGCTCAGCAGTGCTCCGGACAGAAGAAATCCTATCATCATTTTTTTCATATTAATACTCCTTTTTTAATGTAACAAATTGTACCATATAAAAATAAATTTATCAGAATATGTGAATAGTTTAATTGTTAAGTATAAAAATAATTTATTCTTTCAGTTTAGATTTAGATAAATATTGTTATAGTTTTTCGTGCAGTAAATGCAGAAAAATTAATATACACCCAATCAGGAGGATTGAAAAATGAAGAGAATTGTATTAGCCAGTGCCATAGCAATAGCAAGTATTACAACAGTCCAAGCAGACTTTAGTTTCGGTGACATGTTCAAAGATATGAAGGATGCCGCTACATCTATGAGTCATGATGCACGAGATAGTGTCACCGCGATGAAAGATGGTGCCGTCGAAACAAGTAAAAGTGCAGAGCGTACCGTTACTAATGTCAGTAAAGACGCAAAAGATTCAGCTGTCAAAGTTTCGGATGACTTGAAGACAAGTGAAATTGCAACCGTGAACAGTTCAGAGCGTACCGTCACCAACGTCAGTAAAGATGTGAGAGACAGTACGGTGGAGATCGCGGAAGATACCAAAGATTCTATCACCAATACGACCAGAGATATGAAAGACAGTTCGACAATGGCGACGAAAGATTTCAAAGATAGCGCGATTGCTGTATCTCATGATGTCAATGATGCGACAAAAACAGTCTCCAATGATTCAAGAGATTCTGTCAAGACAGTTTCCAATGACTCCAGAGACTCTGTCAAAACAGTTTC
>JAOZOG010000012.1:13507-21671 GCA_029933395.1 Sulfurovaceae bacterium
TCTGTCAAAACAGTTTCCAACGATACAACTGACTCAATCAAAACAGTCTCTAACGATTCAAGAGATTCTGTCAAAACAGTTTCCAATGATGTCAATGATGCGACAAAAACAGTCTCTAACGACACAACTGATTCTGTGAAGACAATCTCCAACGATACAAGAGATTCCGTCAAAACTGTCTCTAACGATATGGACGATGCGACCAAGACGATCTCTAACGATACCAGTGACTCTGTCAAAACGATCTCCAACGACTCTTCTGACGCTGTCAAAACAGTCTCCAATGACCTTGATGAGTCGACCAGAACGATCTCTGACAATGTCAATGACTCTACCAAGACAGTATCCAACGACACAAGAGACTCTGTCAAAACAGTCTCCAATGATCTTGATGATGCAACAAAAACGGTATCCAATGATGCTGCTGACGCGACCAAGACGATCTCCAACGATCTTGACGAGTCAAAAGATAGTGATAAGAAAAAGTAAGCAGATTTTGCCCACTTTTCTATAATGAAGGCGGCAGTGATGCCGCCTTCATTGGTTTTTTTATCTTTATGGTATGGTCTTGATACGTACGATAAGGATAGAAAAAGAGCACCGAATCAGGATACCTTCTTCCTGCCTTTATCCGCCTACTCTATCTACAACTAAGGAGAATTTATGAAGTACACCAAAAAACCGCTTTTTGCAATGCTGGGGGTTTCGATCGCATTGCTGGTGGGCACCACTGCACCACTGTCAGCCGTAACGGACCAGAATTTGGCACTTATGGTAACAGTCAAGGGGGATGCCGAAAAAAAATATGATACTTTTGTAGAGGAGAAGATCAAGTCCCTCGGCTTTGTATTGACCGATCCGCACAAGCGCGTCAACGATGGGTACAAAAAGAAATATGGCAGCACTAAACTTGATATTCTCAGCTTTATGTCCATTGTCAACAAAAATGCGACGAGTCCGCTGCTGGAGATCGATCCAAGACTGGCAGGCTTCAATCCCTTCAATATGCTGATTTACCGAAAGCTTGGAGAGGAGAATACCCATATCGGGCACCTCGATCCTGTCGCTATGATGGATATGATCGGGATCACGGACGAGAAGGTGAGGGCGGAGTATCCCAAGATCATCGAGCCGCTTGACAAGATGATCAAAGAGGAGTTTGGTTCGGATATCTCGATGGTCAAGGTTGACAAAATGGTCGAGGGCAACAGAATGATGAATTTTGAAGTTCCTTTCGAAAGACCGGAAGACCTTGACGATTTTATCGATGATTTTCAGGAGAGATTCGAAGCGGCATTCGAAGACAAAGACTATATCATCGCAGGCTTTTTTAACTACAAAGAGACTTTCGACGGTGTAGACAGACTGCCTTCTTTTGATGCCTTTTGGGTCTACTCACTGTGCCATTTCAAATTTTCTTATACTGTCTTTGATAATGAGGGTGGCAGACCGGATGCCGGAATGTTCGCACCTTGCTCCATGTATATGTTTATCAAAAAAGATGGCAAAACATTGACGGTCGGCATGCCGAGGCTTGCCAACTGGGCAGCGACCCTGGGAATCAAAGATGAGAACAGATTGGCGCTGGTCAGACAGCTTGACAAAGAGATTCCGGAAATTATGGCCAGTCTGGGCGCCAAAGAGGTGGAGAATGTCAATCCGATGAAGGAGACACCTGCACCACTGAAGAAAGCGACAGCTGAGAAGCCGGCTGCTGCACAGCCCAAAGCGGCACCTGAGGCAGCGCCGGCACCGGCAGCAAAGGCGGTACCACCCAAAGCAAAAGAGGCCGAAAAGAAAGCAGACGTAGCCAGCGACAGCAATGACAGCGTCATTATCGAGATACCCAAAGTACCCGTGCCGGTCAAGGCACTTACGGTTGTAACGATAGGTGGCAATGCTCCCGTCAAACAGAATGAAAGCCTCTACAGGCCCAGGGCGATTGTGCTGAAGGTCAGTGCACCGCCAAAAGCGATGGTGGTCGCACCAAAGCAGGAGCAGGAAAATGGTGAAGTGGGTGCGATTTCGAGCAGCCAGGTCAGTGCCTATCTGAGGGGAGACCTGCTGAGTGCCGATGAGGTCAAGAAGAGACTCGAGGCTGCCGGATTCAAAGTTCTCTCCACCTCGGTACTGGATAAAAAGGGCCTGTTGACTTCGGTGGTCTTCACCAATGATGCCTTGACCAAGATGGCAGACAAGGAAAACAGAGGCTTTGCAGCGTCACTTAGAGTCCTTATAGACAATAAGAATAAGCAGATCTCCATCGTCAACCCGCTCTATGTGGGAAAAGCGTTTATGCAGGATGATTTTGACAAGAAAAAAGCTGAATCACTCCTCGTGAGTCTCAGGAAAGCGTTTCCCGGTTTGAAGAATTCGAAAGACAGTTTGAAATTCAATCTGCTTCCAAAATATCGCTTTATGGAAGCGATGCCCTATTATCAGGATATGGTTGTTATAGCCAAAGGCGATAAGCTGCTCGAGCAGGCCAAAGGAAAGAATGGCGGCAAGGATATCCTCTTTGTTCAGCCAATCTCCAAAGACCGTACGTTGATTGGCGTAAAACTGGGCAAAAGAACATCCAAATTCATCAAGAAGGTGGGGGTAAAAAATGCCGCCCTGCTGCCTTATCCTGTTTTGATAGAGAATGGAGAGGCCAAAATACTGGATCCAAAGTATTATATTTCGGTGATGTACCCTATGTTGAAAATGTCAGAATTTATGACGATTTCGACAGTTCCCGGTGCGATACAGCTTGATTGCGAAAATCTATTCAGATAGTCTATGTTATGCTACAAAATTGAAGGAGAATAAATGAAAAAATATTTACTGATACTGGCTCTGTTTGGCACAGCACTTTTTGCGGAAGATGCACCCAAAGTCGATATGAAGAAAAATATGCAGGAGATGGAAGTGGCGCTTGCTGTTATCCAGAGAGGATTTCTCTACAACGATCCCGTGCTGGTAGAGGGCGGTGTCAAGAATCTGCAGGCGAGAGTCAAGCATATCGAGCCACCGAGCAAAGAGGACGAGGTACTCTTGGGTAAAGGGAATACCTATAGTTATAAATACGCCAAAAAACAGGCAGCAAAGATCTCTGTACTCTCCGAAGAGATTTTGACCCACTTCAATATGGGCGAAAAGTACTCGGCAATGAATCGCTACAAAGAGACGCTCAAGCAGTGTCTGGCCTGCCATAAAAAAATCAGAAGGTGGTAGAGAGCTCTACTGCTTGAGATAGTATTTCTCTCCATCCCATCTGATGGGCGTTGCTTCAAGTTGATCTCTTTGAAGTTCAAAGAGCCAGGCCCCCTCATGTCCCTCCATCGTCGCGCTTCCTGCGCAGAAAATTTCACTTTTTACCCCGTGTGTGCGTACTCTGTAGGTCTTATGGATATGTCCGCAGAGTATCGCTCCTGATTGGATCGGCTTGCAGGCTTGCAGGAAGGCTTCCACATTGTTGAGGCCATGAAGCTTTTTGTCGTTGTGGCCATTGGCAAGGCGCGGTGCATAGTGAGTCAGGACAAAGATGAATCGTCCTGCCAGCCGCTCATCTTTGAGAATCTCCTCAAAAGCTTCCAGCTGTTCATCCGGTATAGTGCCGTCGGATTTCCAGGGCAGGAGATTGGGCCGGGCACTGTTGAGAGCAATGATGGCTGCATTGTCACCCACGAGCCGGACCAGCGGCCAGTGACCGCCCCGGCAGTATTCGGGTAGATCGTTTTGCAGTACGGAGCAGAAGAGTCTCGAAAAGCGGTAGTGGCTATCGCCTTCGTGGACATAGATGTCATGGTTGCCCGGTACCGTGACATAGTTTTGTGGTGGATACATCATCGGGTCCATCAGCTCTCTGGCGATGACAAGCTCCTGCTCGAGCCCCAGCGCCGTATAGTCACCGGTATTGATCACGAGGTCAATATCGTTCTCCTCCTTGAAGCGTACCATCGCCTCCATTTTGATCTCGGCATCATCGAAATATTTCGAGCGTCCGCGCAGTAGATTGATCGCGCCGACCGCCCGCTTGCTGAACCACTTTTTCCAGTGCATATGGCGGATCTGAATATTGATATGAATATCGCTGAAGTGAAGAATGCGCAAAGGTTTCTCTGTCATCGTCTCTCCGTCTTGATACAAGGGCAGTTTCTTGGAAGCACCAAATCAATGGCACCGGGAATAATTTCAAAGCGAATTTTGTCATTGCGATAGGGCTCGCCATCAAGGTTGACCGGGGCAGGGTCTTCTGTTTCTGTCTCGACCCAGGGTGTCTGAAAATATTTAATGTAGCGCCCTTTCTTGCTGGGTGAGAGTATCTCTTCGATCACCTGTGCGAGGTCACCCAGAGGAAAAGGGGAGACGATGACGACATCGAGCAGACTGTCGTTGATATAGGCCTTCGGTGCAAGGATCTGGCCCCCGCCCGCCTGCCTGCCATTACATACTGCTGCGATGATTCCCAGATCCTCTCCTTCATAGTCGGGTGTTCTCATTTTGGCTTTGTAGGGTACAAAATCAAGCAGCTTGAGAACGCCTGTCAGGGTATAGGCACCGCCGCCCAGAAAGTTTTTGAGCTCGGCAGGCGTATCTGCTGTCACCTGGGCACCAAATCCGGCCGTAGCGATATTGATGAAGTACTGCTCATTGGCTGAGGCAATATCGACTGGAATGGTATTGCCGGAGACTGCCAGGTGCAGTGATTCCAATGTGTCGGGCGGTATTGTGCAGGCTGTAGCAAAGTCGTTGGCTGTCCCCAGCGGCACGATCGCCAATTCAGGCCGCTCTTCTCTGGGGAGTTTTGCCAAAGCGTTGACGATCTCATTGACGCTGCCGTCACCTCCACCAATGATCAGTCGCTTTACGCCCTCCCGATGCGCCTCAAGGACAAAACGCTCTATATCACCGTATTCATAGGTGACACGGACTTCCAGGTCTCTGTATTTTTCACGAACGGTCGAGATGGCTGAGCGGACATTTTCGTAATTGGCTTTTTTTCCATTGAGTATGATGCGCATAAGTAGAAGTCCTGATTGTATAGAGTTGATATTTGAGGGGATTATAGCATACTCTTTGCGGCACCAAACCATAGAAGCGCCAAAAAATAGGCCCGCTCTGTGGTATAATTCCGAATTCTATAAAAAAGGAGTTTCTATGGCAAGTGTATTGGTTCCATTGGCGGATGGATTTGAAGAGATCGAGGCAGTTTCCCTGATCGATATTATGCGTAGAGGCGGTATCGAAGTGCGAAGTGCCTATCTTGATGGCGAATTTGAAAGCGACCTGGTAGCAGGAGCGAATGGCATCACGGTGCAGGCAGACACATCGATCAAAAATGTCATCGCTGAAGATTTCGATATGATCGTGCTTCCCGGAGGGTGGGGCGGTACGAACAGGTTGGCGGAAAACGCACGCGTACAGGCACTGCTCAAGGAGTTCAAAGCCAGTGGCAAATATGTCGGGGCAATGTGTGCGGCTCCCTATGCATTGCATGTTGCGGGTGTGCTCAGCGAGCACTATACCTGCTACCCCTCTGTCGAAGAGAAGATCCGTCTGGAGGGGTATACCGATCAGCAGAAGGTGGTGATCGATGGCAAGGTGATGACTTCCAGAGGGCCGGGGACGGCGATCTGCTTCGGCCTGGCCATCGTACGTGAGCTTGTCGGAGAAGAGAGCTATCAGGCAGTCAAGAGCGGCACACTTTCCGATTTTTGCTAAAGAGAATTATCTCTCAAGTGTCCAGGGATCTCGAATTTGCCCGGGAACAGGGTGCGAATCAATTCGTATCCCCGGTCAAGTAGCTATAAACTATTATCAACACTAACAACAAATCTGCCTCGGCGAAACAGGATAAAATGAAACAAAAAATCAAAAATATGGACAGGGGCATCCTGCTGATGCTTCTTGCCTCTCTCAGTTTCGCCTTTATGGGTGGATTTGCCAAGGTTTTGAGTCAGGCAATCCCTCCAATCGAAGTGACATTTTTTCGCAATATAGCCGGTGTTCTGCTGGTAGGGGCGACGGTTTGGAGCCATCCCTTTGCACACAAAGGCGGCAGGCCGTTTCTTCTGCTTTTTCGCGGTACGATGGGTTTTCTGGCACTGCTCGCCTATTTTTATATTATGGCCTATATTCCGCTGGGTGAGGCGGTCACCTACAATAAAACATCACCGATCTTCGTCGCGATCTTCGCCTATCTTTTTCTGGGAGAGAAGCTGCCAAAGAGTGCGCTGTTGGCAATTTTTGTCGGTTTTGCGGGGATTTTGCTGGTGGCGCAGCCTGATGGTTTTTCATTCAGCAAATATGACCTCCTGGGAATCTTCTCCGGTATCGGAGCGGCGCTCGCTTATACCTCTATTCGTGAACTGCGGAGCTATTACGATACCCGCGCGATTGTACTCTCGTTTATGGGTATCGGGACGATCGGTCCGATAGTGCTGATGGCGGTTGCACCCTATGTTGAAGCACCCGAGCTTGACTTTCTTTTTGCGGAATTCAAGATGCCGATCGGCAGTGAATGGGGGTTGGTACTGGGGGTGGGGATATTCGCCACGGTGTCTCAGCTCCTGATGACCAAAGCCTACGAATTGACCAAGGCAGGAATCGTGGGGACCATCTCCTATTCCAACATTATCTTTGCTGTGATTATCGGCGTGATGCTGGGGGATCCCATACCGGATATTTGGACAGTTTTGGGTATAATCCTCATAATTTCAGCGGGACTGCTGGTCTCTTTGCCAAAAAGTAAATAGAGAGTACGCCGCAGTTTTGGAAACGGAGAGTTTACTCCCGAACAACGGAGGCGGAGCCTTCCGATTCCTGCATAAGAAAACCTATCTATAAAGGAATAAGATGATATTGATAGCGGGACCCTGTGTGATCGAGAGCCGTGATACTGTTTTCAGAATTGCCGAGGCACTGATGCCCTATCAGGAGGATTGCACCAAGGAGTTCTACTTCAAGGCGAGTTTCGACAAAGCCAATCGGACCAGCCTGGACAGCTTCCGCGGTCCGGGAATGGATGAGGGGCTGAAGATGCTCGAAGAGGTCAAAGAGACTTTCGGCTATAAGATTTTGACGGATATTCACGAGTCTGGACAGGCGGCTCCAGTTTCCGAAGTGGCGGATGTACTGCAGATTCCGGCCTTTCTCTCCCGTCAGACCGATCTTCTCGTGGCTGCGGCGGAGACATCGGCTGTCGTCAATATCAAAAAGGGACAATTCCTCGCGCCACAGGCGATGGAACACTCTGTCGCCAAGGTACTCAAAACCAGAGGCTGTGATGAGGTGAATTTCAAAAATGCCAAAAAGTTCGGTGTCTGGCTGACGGAGCGCGGATCGAGTTTCGGTTACGGCAATCTGGTCGTGGATATGCGCGGATTGAAAATCATGCGCGAATTCGCTCCAGTCGTCTTCGATGCGACGCACTCTGTCCAGATGCCTGCCAGCGGCGGAGCGAGCAGCGGCGGAGACAGCTCTTTCGTGCCTTATCTCTCCCGTGCGGCTGCTGCCGTGGGTGTCGACGGTTTCTTTTTCGAGACCCATTTTGACCCCTCTGTCGCGCTGAGTGACGGACCCAATATGATCGCCCTGGATGACCTGAAGCATCTCATCGAGCAGATCGATGCGATCAGGATGATTGTAGAGTAGATCTATATCTGTTGCATGGCTTTTCCGTAACAGAATCTTAAAAAAATGACTTGAAAATTGCCAAAATATCATCATCTGATTCTGCTTACCTTTTCCCTGTTGTTTCTCACTGGAACGCTATGGGCCGAGGAGGAGGTTGTATTATCTGTACCTTCTGAATTGATACAGATTGACGACGACCTCTCGGTTCCTCTGCTGAATCCCGAGCATGCCCAATGGTTCAGTGTGCCGTATACCTTCGGCTACCCACCGATCATCAGCAATGATATGAATCTCTCCGCTTATGATTGGAACGCTTTCGATACGGAGTGGATCAATATGCGTGCATTGGCGATGGTGGCGGGAGACTGGTCACACTTTTATCAGAATGATACAGGTCTTGCTCAGGTGGGGGATCTGAGCCGCTATGATCGCTTCGATATACGTGGGATACGCCTGGGTATCGGGGGTACGGTCAATTTCGAGCAGCCCTGGACCTATCTCTTCTCCGCTGCGATCAATGCCGCCCAGAGAGATTATGACTGGA
>JAOZOG010000118.1 GCA_029933395.1 Sulfurovaceae bacterium
AGTTTCGTCCAATAGCCTTAATAAGGAGAACGTCCTTTCTCTCCCCAACAATAGTAGCGCTTGAGATGATAGGAAGTTTTCTTTTGAGGCCGGGCGTCTCCATCTGGTGGGAAAAAATGAGTTTTGTTCTGACGGTATCATAGGGCTCTACCGGTCCGCCATTGATCTTGCCAAGCTGTACCATGGCTTGAGCTTCATAGATGGGTGTCGCAATAAAAAAGGCGTAAACAATCGCAAGAAATGTGATAAAGGCAGTGATACCCAGAATAAGCCTGGGGCGCCAGCTTGCCAGTGTAGATTTTCCAGGCACCTCTGTATTGTCAAGTGTTTGGTTTTTCTTTTTTGTGTGATTATTCATAATTCAGTAACCTTTTTCTATGTGTCAAGTATGCCGTCATGCAGGGTTTTTGCCAGAGATTTGATGCGGTATCCAAGCATCGATTTGAAAGAGAAAATGGAGCGCTCATCTTTCATATTGTCTCCGTCAATACGGTAGATCAACCCTCTGATGCCATTGAAATCGGGATTGATCCCCTGGCCGACCTTGAAAATATAGCGATAGTGTTTTTGAAGAAGGGTGAAAGATTTGTGGTTATATCTTCCAAAGGGCAGGACAAAACTCTCCATCTCTCTTCTGAGCTCTCTTTCAAGGATCTCCTTCGATGTGACGATCTCTTCGTGCAGGTCGATGCCGGGCAGAGTGAGGTCTCTGTGATTGTGGGAGTGTGACGCCATCATCACATAGCCGCTCTCGCTCATCTCCCTAAGCTCCCTCCAGGTGCAGAATGGAGCGAAATCGTGATATTTATCTTCTTCGTAGTTTTCCCGATGCTTCAGGCTCAAGCGCTTTTTTGGTGTCAGGTTGGTATCCTCCAGAATATAGGCTGTGGGTACGGCCAGAAGCGCTTTGATGCAATATTTTTTCAGCAGCGGAAAGACATAATGGTAAAAGTCATAATAGGCATCATCAAAAGTGAGGCAGAGATTATCTTTTTTTAACGAGAGCGTATCTCCCGGTACTACGATATTGAAGCGGTTTGTTACGTATTGCAAGTGTTGCTCAAATGTATCCGGGTCATTACTGAATCGGTCACTGTCAATATGATGATACATCGTCGAGAGAAGCATAGAGAACTACTTTTTATTTTTATTATACTGCAATTTTGTTGACAGCGCTGTGTATTGTTTGGCTCCCTGAATCATCAGGCTGTAGAAACGAATAAGGGAAAAATTGGATAATCGATATTTTTTGACTGCATAGAAGAGAGAGACGGCATAGCTTTTGAGCCCAAAGATCCTCTGTAGCATCGCACCTTTGGCCTGAACGAGCTGCTCATCGTTAAAATCGGCTCCGGAGCTCTCCTGCGGATGGACGACGATTGGAATCGGCAGATAGAGAACCTTCAGTTCTCTGTCCAGTGCGTCAGAGAGAAAGATATTCTCTTCGCCTGTGGGAAATGTTGCACCCAGGCCAAAATATTCATCGAATCTGAGGTGCTCTTTTTCAAGGGAGTCTCTTTTGAAGGCTATTTCAACCGATGCGACACGCATAATGCTGCGCTTGTTGTGCCAAAAAGATTCTTTCGGGTAGCTATTGAATGGCTCACCCTCGGGTGTTTCTATCTGAAAGGTGATGATGTCGGCTGTGGGGTTTTCTTCGAATGCTTTGGTGATGATCTCTTCGATATTTTCCTCATACTCCAAATCATCATCCGAGATGAGGCAGATCTCCCCCCGGGCCAGATCAAGTGCATGGTTGCGGCTCCTGGCAAGTCCCTTTTCGACATACTCGAACACATTATCCGGCAGGGTAGAGCCGGATTCGCTGTTTATCCGCTGATCGATAATGAGGTGGGGTGCCGAGAGCGTGTATTCCCTCTGTTGAAAACGGCTGTCGACTGTGGAGACCAGGATCTGAAACTTCACGTCACTTTCCCCTTCAGTTCATGGTAAAATCGAACGATTCCATAGGAAGCGGCAGGCAGCAGGATCATCACAAGAGGCATGCGGTGTCGGATCGCACCGCCAAGATGGAACTCCCAGATTGAAAAGAGAATGGCGCTCACAAAAAAGATGAAAAGATAGATTCTGGAGACTTTCAGTCCGGCATAGAGTGCAAAGAAATAGATACCTCCGATATAGAGCATATCGATAAAGGCAGCCAGCATTCTCAGCGGGTTGCTGTGATGAAGTATAGGGAGTGGGGAGAAGATAAACTGCAAAAAGAGCATCGGCAGATCTTTGAGGATATCAAAATAACTGTTCCACTCTACATAGCCGTAGGTCATCTGATTGTCCCCAAAATGGAGATAGAGGTCATTTCGCAGATTCCTGAAAAATTCCGGTGTGAATTCAAAAGAGGTCAGCGTCGTAAAGAGGTAGGGGATCAGGAAAAAGCTGGCAAGAATAAAGCTATATCTGACCCATCGGTTTTTTTGAAACAGCGCAAGGAAAATAATGACGATAACGATCAGTTGTGGTCTGGCTGTCAATAGAATCAGAGAGCCGATAATCATATAGACCAGTCCGATATCGAACAGGGCAGTATCCCGGTAATACTTTCTCACAATACCATAGACCATAATGGAAAAACCGAAGATGATCCAGAACTCCCTGAGCGGTACGGGAATAAAGAGCAGAAAGGAGGGGTAGAGCAGTGATAATACCAGAAAAATGGTAGAGCTGCCGTGATCCTCGAGACGGTTTTCCTGCATCACGATTTCCCAGGATTTCCATAAAATCATCAATGAGAAGATGAAAAGAAAAATCTGCAAAAGAATAAAGGGTTCCAATTTGAAAAACGAGAGTACCCGGAGAGGATAGGTTCCAAAGTAAAAAAGTTTGACCCCCAGTGCCTGCTCATCGGGGAAATAGTTTTCCGTTATAATGTCTGCAAAGAGCCATGTGTCCGGAAAGTCCGGCACAGTCGGTATCGTCGCGGCAAAGATGAAGAAGAGATAGTAGTAGAGGTAAAGTCCAAAGAGCGCTTTGGCGGAAAAAGGAAGCTGCATTCTTTTTCCCAGTGCGACCAGCGCGCCAGAGAGAAAGACCAGAAAGAGCAGCGAGAGCAAAAAACCGTCGGGTGTAAGTGCGTACCCGTAAGTTTTGTTCATCAGATCCATATCGTTACAACTCTCATTTATTGGGTTTTTCCGAAGAGTGATCTCAGCCAGGCTTTGAATTTTCTGGCTTGATTGAGCAGTTTCATTTTGAAGAAAAAGCGTTTTTTATATTTTGGATACGCTGTATCGATACGAACATTTTCTGTATGGCTGACATTTTCGAGATGCGCTCCATGGTAGGGTGAGAGTGTCTGAAGCGGAAAGTAGGTCAATTTTTTGGCGATCAGTTCCTCTTCACCTACAAAAAGCCTGTTCTCCGATGCGGCGACATTGATCTTGATTCTGGATGTGGGTTCATGCCAACCGATGTAGCCCCGAATACACTCTTCAATAATCTGGAAGGGGTAGTCGGAGAGCCCCGCGCGGTAGAAACGGTAGCTGTGCTCTGTGTGCCCAAAACGTTTGTATCTGGCAAATTCGGTATGAAAACCACCCACTTTTTCGAGTCCTTCCCGTGTGAAGAAATTGAATGGTGCGCCGCCATAAAGTGCTCCGATAATATGATAGCCTTCTGCTTCCCGAATAGCCTGAACTTCTCTGATGCGATCCCTGTCAAATAGTGAAAAATGCGGGATGTTCAGTTTTTGAGAGAGTTCGATATGGATATCGAACACTTCGGGATTCAGGAGTTCCGCATCATCTTCGATAAAAAAGTAATTGTCGTAGTCCGGAAAGGATTTGATTACCCTGTTTTTGGAAATGCCGACTCCTTCATTTTCATCAGAGTAGAGCAGTGGAATGCCATAGCGGTCACAATAATCGATCGTCTCTTGATCCGACCCATCCAGGCTGACGAGAAAATCATAGTCTGGATTGTTTTGCGTGAAGCGTATATAGTCCCAGACAAAGGTACGAACCAGGGAGGCGCTGTTGTAGGTGTTGATACAGATGAGATTTTTCACAGGATTACCTCTTGAGTTCGCGGAGCAAAACCGAAAATTTCCCGTATTTTACTCTAATCAAGCCTAAATAGAGGAGTGCACCGAATGAAATCATCATCACGAGCTGCAAGAGAGGAGAGCCTATCATGCCTTGCAGGCTTCGGCCGAGCAGGTAAACACCCAGATCCATCAGGAGGGTGATCAGCAGCAGAGGGGCGAGAACACGCAGCCCCTCGGAGACTTTGAGTTCTATCAATCCCCAGGAGACTTTGAAGACAGGATAGAGCATCACGAGGTTGGAAAGCAGGTAGGAGAGCGCGACACCCTCGACACCGTACATCACGCCGGGAATGAAGAAGAGCACCGTCACGATAGAGCTGATGATGCCGATTTTTAGAAGCAGGGAGGTGTCGCCTTTGGCCATATAGATCGAGCCGTTGGTGGTACCGATGGACTGGATGATACCGACCGGAGCAAGCAGCATCAGGATCACAGGAAGTGTTTCCCATTTTTCACCGAAGAGAACCGAAACAATCTGGTCTGCCGTCACGATCAGGCCCCCCATCAACGGGAAGGAGACCAGGCCGATGAAAAAGATAGCCTTGAGGTAAGCCTCTCTGAATTTCGCATTGTCATCTTTGATCTGTGAAAAGGCGGGAAAGAGGATACGCAGGAGGACGCGGGCGATATTCTGTATCGGATAGAGCATGATGCTGTAGCCCAGACTGTAGGCCCCGAGTGCCGCAGAGCCCAGAAATTTTCCGATGAGCAGATTGTCGGCATTGCGGGCGAAGTAGTTGACGAAATTGAAGGCGGAGAGGCTGGCGGTATAGCCCCAGATACGCCGGATATCTTCCCGGTCGAAATGCCACATTGGACGCCACTTCGCATTGTGCCAGAGCAGGAGTGTCGTGATCAGGCTTGTCATCAGAGTTTGGAGTACCAGGCTGTAGACTCCCAAACCACTCAGCGCCGCTATGATACCAGCGGTGATGCCAAGTAGAACGGCAAGGCTCTCTATGAGTGTGACCGGTTTGAAATCGAGTGCTTTTTCATAACGTGCCTTCTGGATAATGCCCAGCGAGACAAGAATAAAATTGAATGAGACAAGCTGGAGTGGGGTGATCAGGGCGGGGTTGTCAAAAAAAGCGGCAATCGGTCCAGCCAGCAGCATCAGAATCGCTGTAAATATGAGGCCTACCACAAGGTTGAAGTAGAAAACGCTTGAGAGGAGTTGCTCATCGGGATCGTCGATATGGATCAGGGCCGAAGCCGTTCCCATATCGGTAAAGAGCAGCAGAAAGCCGACAAAGAGCATCAAGATGGCAAAAAGGCCAAAGTCATCAGGCGAGAGCAGTCTCGCAAATATGACAAGGCTGAGTACCTGCAGTATCTGTTTGAAAAGATTGGCAAATGCCACCCATTTGGTGCCTGAAAGGACTTTGGCTTTGAGTGACATCTAGCGGCTGCGCACTCTTTGGAGAAGAAGGCGGACAATCCTGCTCTTGAGTTCCATAGGATGCGAGAAGAGCTCTCTGTAGAGGATGGATTTGATCTGTTTTTTGAAACGTGCATCCTGCGCCAGTGAATAGTAGAAGTAGTAGGGCGGATGGGTATGCTGAGTCGATATCTTGATCAGGTGAACGATCTCGGTTTCCGGAGTCCGCTCGATAAAGTTGCGATAGGCATCGTCATAGGCTTCGAGAAAAGTTCCGGCATTCGTTTCCCGGGTCATCGTCGAAGCATCTTTTCGGATATAGATCATCTCCTCCATCATCTCGAAGCGAAACCCATTCAGTGCCAGATGCAGCATCGTCGTGATGTCAGAGGGTGCAAGCATAATATCGACATGCATAAAACCGCCGAGTTCCAGAAAACTCTCCCGACTGTAGCAACTGCCTGAAGGGGTCAATCCGCCATGCATCGGAATCAGTGCGGCATATTCACCTGCGATCAGTTCGCCGGTACGGAAACCGGCTCTGTTCAGCTGCAGCCCATAGTCACGAAACATACTGTGTCCCCAGAGGAGATATTTTTTGGGATAGTTTCGCTCCTTCAGTTTGGTAGCGATAGTTTCGATGGCGTGCGGTTCGAGCGCATCGTCGGCGTGGCAGAAGAGTATATAATCACCTTTGGCATTTTCGAGGCAGACATTATGGTTGGCGATGAGCGGTACCCTCTCGGTCAATGTTTTGACACGTACTTTCTCATCGGTATAGCTTGCCAGTATCTCAGGGATGTTGTCTTCGCTCGCATCGTCAACGATCAGGATTTCATAGGGGATATCGGTCTGTTGATCGAGGCAGGAGTCGATCGTTTTGCGTATGGTTTTTTCATTGTTGTAGACAGGAATGGCAATCGTGATGAGAGGATTTTGCATTGATATAAAACTCCAGGAAATTT
>JAOZOG010000119.1 GCA_029933395.1 Sulfurovaceae bacterium
TTGCGGCGATCTGGCTGGGTATTACATTGAGGGGACTGTAGCAGGTGAAGAGGGAGCGGGGAGCAGGGAGCAGAGGGGAGGCAGGGAAGCTTTGTCTTTGTTCCGCTTCCGAGTCTCGGGCACTGCTACTGAAAAAATTTGGTATCTCTTTTACGCAAAAAGCTGTTGATTATGATGAGGATCAGATAGGGACACAATCAGCCCGTGAATTTGTCTATCTGGCAAGCAAGGGGAAGATGCAGGCTGCGGTTGATATGTTTGGCCTGGAGACACCGCTACTTTGTGCTGATTCTGTCGTCGCTGCCGAAGATGGTACGATCTTGAGAAAGGCGAAGGATAGAGAGGATGCCAGGCGTATTCTCGAGATGCAGAGCGGCTCGAAGATCTCCATTGTCTCCTGCCTGCATTTTCGCAAAAAAGAACTTCTCTTTATTGATACTTCTGCAACTTATTATGACTTCGCACCCTTCGATCCCGATGATCTCGAGGCTTATTTGGAGAGTGGTCTCTGGAGAGGAAAAGCAGGTGGCTGTATGGTCGAGGGCTTTTGCAAAAAGTATATCAGAGATGTTAGAGGACTCGAGAGTACGGCGATGGGGCTGCAGGTGGAAAAGCTGCTGCCCTGGTTGGATGCAGGAAGATAGATGTACGGGAAAGAGCTCTGTGCCCTGAAGCGTTCAGGCCGGTTCAGGGAGAGAAAGCTTTTTGATAATGACCTGATCGATCTCGCATCCAATGATTATCTTGGGCTGGCCGAGAAGAAAAAGCAGTTTCGTAAAGCAGTCAAACTCGTCGAGCACTACAGGAGTTTTGCTCCCAAGGCGAGTATGCTGGTCAATGGCTACCATCCGATCCATCAGTACTTTGAAGAGAAGATGGCAGCTCTCAATGGGTTTGAGAAAGGCTTGACGGTAGGGAGCGGTTTTCTTGCCAATCTTTCGCTGATCGAAGCACTGGTACGCAAAGGCGACAGGCTCTACATGGATGAGGAGTATCATGCCAGCGGTGTGATGGCGACGCAGATGCTGGGTGAGAGAGTGGTGTTTTTCAAACATAATGATGCAATGGATCTGCGCAAAAAGATAGAGCAGTATGGTGGTAAACGCAGAATCATTGCTGTGGAGGGTGTCTACTCGATGAGCGGTGAGCTCTGTGATCGTGCTGTTTTTGATGTCGCTGAAGAGAAAGAGGCACTTCTGATCGTAGACGAGGCGCACAGTTCCGGTGTATTGGGTGAGCATCTGTTGGGTATCTTTGATCATTACGATCTCACTATCAGGCCCAATCATATCAAGATGGGGACATTGGGGAAAGCATACGGGAGCTATGGGGCTTATATCCTGGCGAGTGCCGAGATCATCTCCTTTCTGGAGAACCGTGCCAAGCCGGTGATCTACTCGACTGCGCCCTCTGTTTTCGATACGGCACTCGCACTGGTGAATATGAAGCACATTTCCAAAAAGACGGAAAAGTATCGCTCACTCATTGCAAAACGCCAGAAGCTGGTCAAATCGATTGTCGGCAGCGAGATTCATTCCCTGATTGTCGCGATCAAATATAGACAAAACAGTGATGTAGTTTATCAACAAAAGATCCTGATGAAAGAGGGGTTTCTGGTGGGTGCTATCCGTCAACCTACGGTTAGAGAGCCTATTATCCGACTGATCCCGCGAGTCTCTGTTTCTGAAAAATCTCTGCGTAAAGCATTGGAGCTGCTGGAGGTTTCGTCATGATATGTCGACGTCTGACGATCGAATCGCCACAGAAGCGGTTGGTCGATATCTCTTTTGGGATCGATCACTCCCTGGCACTGGTCGGACAGAGCGGGAGCGGCAAAACGCTGACACTCAAAGCACTGCTTGGACTGCTGCCGTCCAATCTGAAGGCGACGATGGAGATCGAAAGTGATTTTGAGCTGGTACCGGGAGAGACACTCTCCTTTGTGCCGCAGAATGCCTTCACGGCACTCTCTCCAATGACGCGGATCAGAGATCAGTGGCTCAATCCGCCGGCGAGAGCGGGCGAACTGTTCGATTTTCTGGGCCTGGATCGTTCGTTGATCGACCGTTTTCCCAGTGAATTGAGCGGAGGGCAGCTGCAGCGGGTTGTGATGGCGATGGCGCTGGGTTCCGACCCGAAACTGTTGCTGCTGGATGAGCCTACGACGGCACTCGATCCGGAGTTGCGAAAAGAGATGGTCAAAATCCTGCTACAATTACAGCAGCAGTTCGGCTTCTTGATGCTGTTTGTCACACACGATATCAAGATCGCCGAAAAATTGTGCCGGGATATTCTGGTGATCAGAGAGGGTGCCGTGGTTGAATCGGGGGTTTCCGAAGAGATCATCGCCCATCCTAAAAAGGCATATACAAGAGAGCTTATCGAAGCAAGTTTTGCCAACAGGGAGTTCAGGACGTGATACACGGTTTGATCAAGGGTTCCATTATACTTTTTTTGATTTTTGTCGTGGCATTGACGGCAGCGTTCATCTATGCCTACGAAGAGATTAAACTCGATGCCGACAAACTGATCGACTACAAGCCTGAGATCTCCAGTGTGATACTGGACCGCAACGGCAGGCAGCTTGCCTATGTCTTCAAGAAGCGGCACAGGCTCTATGCCCGTTACGACGAGCTTCCGGGCTATCTGGTCGAAGCCTTGGTTGCAGTAGAAGATACACGATTCTTCGAGCACCCTGGCGTCAACCCCGATGCCATCTTCCGAGCGATAGTCACGGACCTGAAAGCAGGGAGATTTGTCGAGGGGGGAAGCACCCTGACACAGCAGCTGATCAAAAACAAACTCCTCAGCAGTGAAAAGAAACTTGCAAGGAAACTCAAAGAGGCGATACTGGCACTGAAAATAGAACATGAGTTGAGCAAAGAGGAGATTCTGGAACGCTATCTCAACGAAATCTTTTTCGGTAATGGCTACTATGGTGTCAAAACAGCAGCCAGAGGCTATTTTCATAAAGATTTGCATGACTTGACGCTTAAAGAGTCTGCGCTTTTGGTGGGCTTGCCCAATGCACCGAGTTATCTCAATCCCGTCAGGCACTACAAGCGATCGCTAACACGTGCCAACAGTGTCCTCTACCGCATGAGGAGTATCGGGTGGATTACCGAAACGGAGTATATCAAGGCGATCAAAGAGACACCAAAAGTCTACAAAACCACACTGACTCAAAATATCGCACCCTATATTGTCGATGAAGTACAGCGCCGTTTCAAAGGACGGTTGGGCGATATCCGTACGGGTGGTTACCAGATCTACACCACCATAGATATGAAACAGCAGAAGATCGCCAGAGAGGCACTCGCACTCGCATATGAAAAAGCAGTGAAGCGGTATGAAAAAAACCCGAAGAAATCGACGCTGAATGGCAGTCTGGTATCAGTGGAGAGCAAAACCGGTGATATTCTTGCCCTGGTTGGAGGCGTAGACTACAAAAAGAGCGCTTTCAACAGGGTGACACAGATCGAACGTCAACCCGGCTCCGCTTTCAAGCCATTCGTTTATCAGACAGCTTTGGATATGGGATACAACCCTGCCAGCAAACTGACCGATCTCGCCAGAACATTCCAATACTACAAAAACGGCAAACGTGTCATCTGGTCACCCAGAAACTACGAGGGCGATTTCAAAGGCTTTATCCGTCTCCGGGAGGCACTGGTCCATTCGCGCAATCTTGCGACCGTCAACCTTGTCTATGATCTGGGCGTCAGTACGATTCGAAAGCGCCTAGCGCTTCTCGATGTGCCGCATATCCCCAGAGATATGTCGATCGCACTGGGTAACCTGGGATTGAGTCCGCTCAAGATGGCGCAGATCTACTCCGTCTTCGCCAATCAGGGCCATATGATCGAGCCGCGTCTTGTCAGCAAGATCATCTCCAAAGAGGGTGCAGTGATCTATGAGACGAGACCCAAAGAGATTGTGAACTTCACCAAACCGGAGCAGGCTTATCTGATGACAGATATGCTCAAAGATGTTATCAGGCGGGGGACGGGCAGGAATGCCCAGGTCGAGGGAATCGAACTGGCAGGAAAGACAGGAACGACCAATGACAATGTCGATGCCTGGTTCTGCGGCTATTCGCCTACTGTTGAAACGATTGTTTGGTTTGGACGAGACAATAACCGTCGTATCGGCCCCAAGGCGACAGGAGGTTCGATCGCAGCTCCGGCATTTGCCTATTATTACCGTAAATTGATGGAGCTATACCCTGATATGCCACGCAGATTTGAAAAGCCGCCGGGTGTTTTTGAAGGTTTGGTAGATGGAAAAAAGGAGCTCTATACGGCGATCTCTCCTTTGCCTAAAACGGCGGCGACGATCGAAGAGGAGCGGCGGGTCAGAGAGGAGCGCTTACGTGAAGAGGGGAGAGAGATGCTCCAGGAGGAGGATATCGATCCTACAGAGTCATCTCCATCTGACCAGTCCGGAACAGGGCAGGAAGAGGAGCCCTTGATATCCAATGGCGAACCGGAATCTGATTCTGAAAAAAGTGATGATTTTCTGGAGATGTTCGGTGAAACAAAAAAGCCTTCGTCCCCCAAAGAGAAAAATATGGACTCCTTTTTTGATGAAAATCTCTCCGATGAGAGCAATGCAGATCGTGAATTTTTCGGCGAAACGCCATCTGAAGCTTCGGCGGTAAATGCAACAGTTCACGATGATGGTACGATTGTCTTGCGTCCTGTTTCAAAGAAAGCGCATAGCGAAGAAGTGGAAAATGGGAACGAGTCAAAAGAGGGGGTGCTGGAGGAGATAAATCCAGAGAGTGCGCAGCATCCGGAACAAAGCAGTTCTGATACTCTAGAAACCTTTCCCGAAGAGAAACATACGGAATCTGTCATCGAGGAGGAACCGGAAGATCCACTCCATCCCAAAATCAAACCGCCGACACCGGTGATCGATGAGGAGAGCGGAACACTCTTTTGATGGCCTTTCTGGATTATCAGCACACGATTGCCAAATTTCTGTCGGATAATGCAAATCAAGGTTGGGAGTAGAAAAATATGAAAGAACTCGTAGAGTACCTCAAAGATAAAAATATCATTTGCAAATCACTCAAAGAGGTCGCACCCAAAGCACTCGGCAGCCGTAAAAAAATTCAACTCTATGTCGGAGTGAATCTCAAGGGTTACTATTGTTCTGTGATGCTTCTCGAAAAAAAGAGCCGAGTACTGCGCAAAGAGGCAAATGAGCTGATCGCGCTGCATGAAAAGCTGGAACTCTACCAGGATACAAAAATCCTCAAACGCTACATCCGTATCAGGGCTCCGCTCTGCTCCAAAGCCAAAGCATTGCTGGAAGAGAAGGGATGGAAAGTCTGGGATGAGGAGTAGTCAGGGCCTGTTTGCAAAATACCTGCTTGTTGTATGGATATTGACAGCAGCGGTAGTTTACGCCAAAGAGGTCGCACCACTCTTTCGATTGACGGCTTCGGGGCTGGTGAATGACTTCGTCGTGGACGAAGGAGTCCTGTATGTTGCGACCGATCAGGGGTCGATCGATATTTTTGATCTGCGAAGCCGCAAGATTATCGATCGAATCGTACTGAAGCCAACACTTACGACAAAGGGGGAATCGGTCCCGACAACGATACTCAGTGTCGACAGAATGGGAGGAAAAACACTTTTTGTCAGCAGCGGAAGGGGAAACTATCGTGATGTTTGGGTCTATGAGGGGTTCGAACTGAAGCGAGTAAAGAGGGCAGAAGAGAAGCTCTTCGTCAAGAAAGCGCGCTTTGCCTATGATGGCCGTATTCTGCTGGGGACGATGGGTTCGGATGTGATTCTTTATGATCCCGACGAGGGCTACAGGCTCTATACAGAGCATCTCTCTGAGAGCGCTTTGGGTGGTATGGCGCTGAGTGAGGAGAGGAGAACCGTGGCAATGGCGGACGAGAGTGGGGCGGTACGCCTGGTCGATATCGACACGGGCAGGGTCAAAAAGGCACTTCCTCCCCAGAATCTCGATAATGTCTACTCTGTGGCCTATCGTAAGGGTGTTCTGCTGACAGGCGGGGAGGATAGGCGTGTCGGTGTTTATCCTGCTGCAGGAAAACCGTATTATCTACGCAGTGATTTTCTCGTCTATGCCGTAGCACTCAGTCCTGATGGAGGGCAGGGGGTCTACAGCAGCGGTACGGAGCAGGCATTGCAGCTTTTCAGTCTGCGGACACGAGCCAAAGGAGACCGGCTCGTCGGACACCAGGGTATCGTCCACAAGATTGCTTTTCTCAGCGATAAGATGCTCATCAGTGCAGGCAATGAGCAGGAGATTTATATCTGGAAGCTGGACTGATGGTTTATCTGAGCCGGCCTTTGCTGTTGACTTTGAGCAGCCAGACATTGCTGTCCCTGCTGAGTCTTGATTTTTG
>JAOZOG010000468.1 GCA_029933395.1 Sulfurovaceae bacterium
CGAGAGAGCTGGTCGAACGTTACGAAAGGCAAACGTCACAAATACCACATTTACGTCGTTTTCAACAAACCCGTCGATCTTGAAGATTTTAAAAACTTCATGCTTTCGCGCCTCGACCCGGACAGGGACTTTTTCATAGGGTTGAGCGGTGCCGGTACCGAACTGAAACGTAATCGTATTTTCGACGCAGCCATCTATCAACCGAATCGGCTGATTTTCGAGCACCCCGAAGCGAAGTGGCGGGTTTATGGCGACGGCGGCACGGTGGACGCCTCGAAGGTACAAGGCGCGACGTTTGACGAGGGTCGTGTGACGTATCACGTGGCGTACAGCGAGAAGCAGCGGGAAGTGCGTCGCAAAGAACACGCCGAAAACTACAAACATTATGCAAAGATTCTCGCCGACGGTCTCGACTGTCTGCGTCTCGACGACGTTCTTTATCGTTATGACGGAGAACCGCTGACGGTTCGTCGTATAACGGACGAGTATTGGGACAGGGATTTGAAACTCGTTTCGCTTGACGGAAGTGGCACCTCGATGCACTGGTACCACCGTTCGCAAACTTTTATAGACTATGCCCACGGACTCGATCGTGCTTTGAAAGTGTGTATGGATGGTGGAGAAAGCATTGAGAGTGTTGAGGTCGAAGATGGTGAAGAGGTCGCGGAACCGTTCGACCCGGAAGCGGCATGGCAAAAGGAGGGTGTCGCGACGGACGAAGCGATACGTGATCCCGCAAAGATACCTTTTGGCGGTTTCGTAGACGCACGACCCACGGGAAGCGGGAAAACGACGGGAATGGTCGAGGCTTTGAAGTGGGGTTTGAAACATACCGATAACAATTACCTCATCGTCGTGGCCGAATTGAGAGCCGCCGAAGAGTTGCGGGAGATGATAGGCGAGGGTCGCGTTTATAAAAGCTATCCCGGTGAAGTCGACGAAGAAACAGGCGAGGTGCTGTTCTGGCTGCATGAAATCAACGACAAAACGGATGACGGGCGGTATGACTTCGAAAAACGTCGCATCGCCATTCTGACACACGCAAAGACGCAGAACATGGATGAGCTGATACATGCGAAAGTGCTGGATGCCTTGAAACGATGGTGTGACCTGGAGATCGTGGACGAAGCGCGGGAACCTTTTCGCATGGAGGCGGTGACGCGCGACGACCTGTTTCGCGTTTTTGTCTGGCGTAACTTCTGGCACGACGCTTTTCAATGGGCATGGGATTTGATGAAGCGTCATGTCTCCGACCGTACGGTCGTATGGAACAAACGCGGGCGGGGTGAGGTTTTTACGAAACTGCTGGTAACCGAACTGGACGAGATGGGAGCGGACGAACTGCTGAAAGTCAAAAAGACGAAGACGAAGCGTTTCGCAAAAGCGAGACTCGAAGAGGCGATGAAGAAGTTTCTCTATTCCGACGACGGATACAGACCGAAGAACAGACGGAAGCTCAACGTTTCCGTGCACGCGCTTTATGAGAAACTCTACTGGATAGCGAGGCAGCGTAAGGTTTTTGTAGCGGACTGCCCGGACAAACCCTCGTTCGAAGGCAAACCGCTGGCGCTGGTCGGTTTCAAGCCCATGCCCCGTATCGCCAACAGAAGCATCATGC
>JAOZOG010000469.1 GCA_029933395.1 Sulfurovaceae bacterium
CATCAATCTTATAATTGATATGCTCAAAGTTTCCGGATATCACAGAGGTAGCTCTTTTGATATCATAGGTCTTTCCAGTCAGCATAGGAGATTCATCCATCCAAACTACCATAACTTTCAGTGAATTTGATACTCTCGGGAGGCTCTTCGTGTGTACGATCATATCTCCGCGAGAGATGTCGACTTCGTCTTCTGTCGTGATCGTGATAGCCATAGGCGCGTATGCCTCTTCAGTCGTTACTTCACGTTTTGCTTCAGTGATATCTCCTGCATTGATAATGCTCTTGACTCTGGTGGTTTTACCGGACGGAAGAATAGTGATATCGTCTCCAACTTTTACCGATCCAGCTGCGATCGTTCCGCAAAATCCTCTGAAGTTTAGATTTGGGCGGTTCACATACTGCACTGGAAACCTGAAATCTTCTTCTCTCTCCTCTTTGCTCACATCCATTGTATCAAGCAAAGCAAGAAGAGGCTCTCCCTGATACCAAGATGTATGCTCACTTTTGTCCACAACATTGTCACCATCAAGTGCGCTCACAGGAATATAGTATGTGTTCTTGATATCCAATTCCCTTGCCAATTCCCCATAAGCTTGGGAAATATCGTCATAGACCTCCTCGCTGAAATCGACAAGATCCATCTTGTTGATGGCAACAATGACATATTCGATACCCAAAAGAGAGACGATAAAGCTATGACGACGCGTTTGGGTCAAGATCCCTTTTCTGGCATCGATGAGGATGATTGCCACATCAGCCGTCGATGCACCCGTCACCATATTGCGCGTATACTGTTCGTGTCCCGGAGTGTCTGCGATTATAAACTTTCGGTTCTCTGTGGCGAAAAAACGATAGGCTACATCGATCGTAATACCCTGCTCTCTTTCACTCTGAAGCCCATCGACCAGAAGAGCCATATCGATCTTTTCTCCCGTTGTGCCATACTTCTTACTCTCGCTCTCAGCGGCCGAAAGCTGGTCATCAAAGATCATCTTCGAGTCATAGAGCATTCTACCAATGAGTGTGCTTTTACCATCATCTACTGATCCACAAGTCAAGAAACGAAGCATATCTTTATTTTCATGCTCTTTGAGATACGCCTCTATATCCACAGATATTTTACTATTCTCTACCGACATACATTTCCTTTTTCATTCAACATCCAAAATTCAAAATTTCTGGTACTAAATACCGATACCTCTGTCGCTAAAGCGTAAATGGGGTGCAACATTTTAAAAATACCCCTCTATCTTTTTCAATTCCATTGCGCCTTCCTGATCTTTGTCAATGAGTCGGCCTTCGCGTTCACTACTGGTTGAGAGCAGCATCTCTTTGATGATCTCAGGAAGGGTGGTGGCTGTAGAGTTGATGGCACCGGTGAGCGGGTAACATCCCAGCGTCCTGAAGCGTACCATCTCTTTTTTAGCGGTTTTGCGCAGCTCTTCGGGCATACGGTCATCATCCACCATTACTTTGGTCCCTTCATATTCAACCACAGGGCGCTCTTTGGCAAAATAGAGTGACGGGATAGGAATTCCCTCCAGATAGATATACTGCCAGACATCCAGCTCTGTCCAGTTACTGATAGGGAAGACTCTGACGCTCTCGCCTTTCT
>JAOZOG010000470.1 GCA_029933395.1 Sulfurovaceae bacterium
AACCACGATGACTCAAGACGACATAGACAACGGGCGACTGATCTGCCTCATCGGCGTAGCTCCGGTCAAACCGGCAGAGTTTGTCATCTTCCGAATCGCACAGTGGACCGGCGGTTCGGAAGCAAGCGAATAAACACAAGGAGAACGACATGCCTACAGGAAAGAGAGTAGACCCCTACAAAAACTTCAGGTTTCTGGTCGAGATCGACGGGATTATACAGGCCGGTTTCAGGGAAGTAACCATTCCAGACAGCACACAAGAGCCGATCGAGTACCGAGAAGGAAACATGCCTCCGACGGTGATGAAGCAGCCCGGTCTCGTCAAATACGGCAATGTCTCCTTGAAATGGGGCATTACCGACTCGCTGGAACTCTACAACTGGAGAAAAATGGTCGAAGACGGCAAAACGAAAGAGGCAAGAAAAAATATGGCGATCATTCTTCTGGACGAAGAGGGAAGCTCGGCTGCGCGCTGGGAGTTTTCAGAAGCGTGGCCCAGCAAATACGATGCACCTGATCTAAATGCCACAGGCAACGAGATCGCCATAGAAAACATCGAAATCGTCCACGAGGGCATGAAAAGAACGCAGTAAGAAGGAGTGATTCATGGCATTTCAAACAGAGTTTGAATTTACTCTGCCGAAAGGGTATGTGGATGAGGAGGGGAATCTTCATAAAAAAGGGTACATGAGACTGGCCACGGCGGCGGATGAGATTTTGCCCATGAAGGACCCGAGAGTGCAGAGCAATCCCGCATATTTGACAATCATACTGCTTTCAAGGGTCATTACGAGACTGGGAAGTTTGGAGAATATAAATCCGAAAGTGGTCGAAAATCTCTTTACTTCGGATCTTGCCTATTTGCAAGAACTCTACCGAAGAATCAACGAAGAGGGTACGGATAAAATAGCCGTAATCTGTCCCAAATGCGGAAACCGGTTTGAGGTGGAGGAGGAAGCGCCGGGGGAAGCATGAGAGGCTACCCCCTCGAGAGACTCTACGAGGAGGTAGCCTTTATCGCCTACCATTTTCACTGGTCCCATGACGAGATCATGAATATGGACCACCAACAGAGGCAAAAATGGGTAGAAGAGATATCCAGGATCAACAAAATGTTGAGCGGGGAGAACGAAAAAAACATCCTCGATTTCAAATAGGAGCGGATAATGGCGACAGCACAGAGAAAAGACCCTTTCACATCCTTCAGGTTCAGAGTGGAGATAGAGGGAATCACTGTGGCCTTTGTCTCCGAAGTGACGGGTCTGCAGCTTGAGACACAGACCGAACCGTACGAAGAGGGCGGCGTCAACGACTTTGTGCATCAGCTTCCAAAAAGGACGACATACACAAACATTACCCTAAAGCGGGGGATCACCGATGCCGATGAGCTGTGGAAGTGGCATCAGGATGTGGTGAAGGGAAAATTTAAGCGCAAAGAGGGATCCATAATCCTCATGAACAGTCTGGGGGAAGATGAGTGGCGATGGAACTTTTCCGAAGCGTTCCCCGTGAAATGGAGCGGCCCGGAGTTCCGGGCAGAGAGCGGTACTGTAGCCTTCGAGAGTGTCGAACTGGCCCATCACGGGATAAAGAGAGGCTGAAAAAATGGCAGAAAAG
>JAOZOG010000471.1 GCA_029933395.1 Sulfurovaceae bacterium
ATGAACGGATGCCATTTCGACATCCCCATGTCAATCAGTGTCCTTGGCCATAGATCACGCACCTCCATGACAAAAGGCACACGATAATACCCGGCACAGCGGTACCCGGCCAACACGGCGAAAAGATGCACCGATGAGCCTATGACAATATCCGGAGTGTGGTCCATAACGCTTTTTGCTATTCGCTCCGCTTTCAACATATAATCCAGCATATTGATAACACGTCCGACACTGTTTCCTTTATAAGGACGGGTTTTGATCCAGACAAAGTCAACACCATTAAAGTTTTCACGAAGGTAATAACCGCCGGCAGGGTAGGTTTTGAATTCCTGATGGGATGCATAGTGAAAACTGGAGGCAAATATTGTTACCGAATGCCCTTTTGCGATTAACTGTTTCGCATAGTCGTAATGGCGGGTGCCTCCTCCCTGCTCAGGAGTCAATGCGTGGTGATTGAATATCCAAATATTCACACTTCTCTCTTCAGCGCATCTACAATCTTTTTACTGGCATCGCCATTGCCGTAAAGATCAAGTTCAAATCGCTCATTGAATGCAAAGTTTTTATAAAGATCCAAAACTTTTTCCTTCTTGGCACCGGCCAATACATTGAATCGATGTTCCACCAGTTCCACCCACTCGGTTTCATCACGCAGGGTGATACATGGCTTTTTAAAGAAAAAAGCCTCCTTCTGCAGTCCTCCACTGTCGGTCATTACCATGTCACAATGTTCGATAAGCCAAACCATTTCCAGGTAGCCAACCGGATCGATAACAGTGACAGTGTCCAGAGAGAGTGACAGTTCCTGAAGTTTTTTCCGGGTACGGGGATGTAAAGGCAAAATAACGGGTTTTTCAACGGCTATCTCCTCCAACGCTTCGAAAATTGCCCGTAGCCGCTTGGGATCATCGGTATTTTCGGCCCGGTGGATTGTGCAAAGAATATAGTTTTTGGTTTTTGGTTTTTGGAGGTAAAAAGTTCAGGAACCTTGGCATATTGTTTGTAAAACAGTGCTCCATCGTACATCACATCGCCGCTTTTGACGATCTGGCATCCGAAATTCTCGAACCCCTCCCGTTTCAGGTTTTCCACTGCTGTGCCAGTAGGGCAGAAGAGCAGGTCGCTCACCCGATCAGTTAGGATGCGGTTGATCTCTTCGGGCATTTTCATATTGAAGCTGCGTAGCCCCGCCTCTACATGAGCGACGGGAATATGCAGTTTGGCCGCCGCCAGCGCTCCGGCCAGCGTCGAATCGGTGTCACCATAGACCAGTACCCAGTCGGGTTTTTCATGCAGCAATACTTCCTCGATCTTCTCCATCATCTGCCCGGTCATAGCCCCATGACTTTTCCCGCCTATACCAAGGAAATAGTCGGGTTTGGGTATCTTCATCTCTTCGAAAAAGATATCGCTCATGTTAGCATCGTAGTGTTGTCCTGTATGGACAATAACTTCAGTGATTAGTTCTTTGTTTTTGGTTTCTAGTTGTTTTTGTTCTTCTCTATCCAAAAACGAAAAACCATCAACCAACGACCGATTATGTTCCATAATCGCCCGGCTCACACTGCCGGCTTTGATAAATTGAGGTCTCGCCCCCACAATCGTCACGATTTT
>JAOZOG010000472.1 GCA_029933395.1 Sulfurovaceae bacterium
AGCTCAATATGGGCGGACCGAACACTATTGAAGAGGTAGAACTCTTTTTGCGCAATATGTTCGCTGATAAGCATATATTGACGATGAATCCCTATATGCGTAAGTTCATTGCCAATATCATTATTTCCAAGCGCCTGGAAGATGTCAAAGAGAATTATCGTCTTTTGGGCGGAAAGTCACCACTGCCGGAATTGACAGATAAGCTCATTGAAAAACTTTCAACGCATCTGGATATGCCTATTTATCCGGCAATGCGCTATGTACCGCCCTTTGCGGATAAGGCACTCTATGCCTGTCAGAAGAAGGGTGTGAAGGAGCTAATACTCTTTCCTATGTATCCCCAGTACTCTACGACCACGACACTCTCTTCTGTTGAAGATATTGAGAAGCGTTGTGAAGAGATAGGGTATGCACCCAAGATCACAGTGATAGACCCCTACTATGATGATCTTGCCTATATCGAAGCAAGCTGTGAGAAAATTATGGAGGCTGTTTCGGACAAGGATACAAAGGAGTATGACCTCCTGCTTTCGGCACATGGATTGCCTATGAGTATCATCAAAGCAGGTGATCCCTATCAGAATCAGGTAGAAGGCAATGTCTCCGCCATCAGAACCTATATGGCATGCAAAGGGATAGAATTCCATGATATCAGGCTGGTGTATCAGTCCAAAGTCGGTTCTTCTGCCTGGCTGGAGCCTAATTTGGTGGATGTGCTGCGTAATCCCCGTCACAGAAAAGTGCTTATCTACCCGTTGGCATTCACCCTGGACAATTCCGAGACGCTCTTCGAACTCGATATCGAGCACAGGGAGATCGCCCAAAAGCTTAAATATGAGGATTATATCGTTGCCAGCTGTATGAATGACAGTGATAAGTTCGTGGAGATGATCGTTGATAAAGTCAGTGCTGCAGTTCTCTAAGCCTTACTTGAAGCCTCTTTTCTGGATAGCACTGACCGGTTCCTACATTGCAGCGATCCTGCCGCAGGATATGGCTCCGACTCTGGGACCACTCTCAGACAAATGGACACATTTTCTGGCCTTTGCCGTGCTGACACTGCTTCTCAGACTCGCCTATCGTGTTTCCTGGTTCCAGACAACTTTCCTTCTTTTTCTCTATGCAGTTTTTATTGAGGTCTCTCAATACTTCACACCCAACCGTTGTGCGGAATTACTGGATGTTGTGGCTGATCTCATCGGGATTGCCATAGGATTGCTGCTATATCAATTTCTTCAAAGAAAGATCGATGAAGTCTATTGACGGCCATTACATTTGTACAACAGAAGTGAACCGTTCGAAGTTCATTACCCATCTCGTACCGATATCGGTATATGAGGGGTTGCAAAAAAAACTGAAACTGGAGCATCCCAAAGCGAACCATGTGGTCTATGCTCTTCGTTATCTGAATGAATACGACCAGATCGTGGAGAACAGTTCGGATGACGGAGAGCCAAAAGGTTGTGCCGGGGTACCTGCTTTGAATGTTCTGCGTGGCGAAGAGCTTATCAATTGTGCCGTATTGATCGTACGTTACTTCGGCGGTATCAAACTGGGGACAGGCGGTATGGCCAGAGCTTATGCTTTGGCAGTCAAGAATGCGATACAGACA
>JAOZOG010000473.1 GCA_029933395.1 Sulfurovaceae bacterium
TCGATAGCCTCTCTGCTGATATCGGTGGAGAGTTCTATATTAAAGCGCAAAATGCTCTCAAACGCATAGAAAAGAGTATTCGATCACCTTTTTATACCCGTATTGATATTGAAGATATTTCCCAAACAATGCCCATAATAGAACAAATTGAATCGGCCATTTCCGAACAAAAAATGATCTCATTTGAATATAAACGACATTATAAGCCGGATGAAATCAAACACTATACCCATGTCAAACCATACAAGGTCATCATCTTTGATGGTTTTTTCTATCTTTTTTGCCAGCATCATCATTACTTTCCAAAATTTTATCTCAAAGCGATGTCAAATCTGCAGATAGAGAAAGAGCACTTTATCTATAATGAACAGATACTGTCTAGAGTTCATAAAGCTCATGATATCTGGTTCGATCCAACCAAAGAAGAGTTCGAGGTCACACTCTATGTAGACAGTATCGTCAGGGTATACTTTGAACGGAAACCACTTAACAAGCAGCTGTTAAAAAAATATCCGGACGGCACAGGAGAAGTCATGATCTCAGTTAGCAATAAAGAAGAGGTCTTCTCTCTGATGAAAAAATGGCTGCCTCATATCAAAATACTCGAACCCACAGCACTACAAAAAGAGTTTGAAACAATGCTAGGTGAATATATCGCATACTGTAATACTGCAAACCAGCATTTTTAAAGTTCAGCGAGCATATAGGCACCGTTCTCTGTAAAGGTATAAGGCAAATATTTTATATGTTTACCACTCCCTGTTCCCAAGGTCGCAAATTGTGACCTCAAGTTTCATAAAAGAAGTATGGTACAGGTAGAAAAAGAGGAGGGAAAATATGTCAGATTGTCATATTTTTAAAATTTGATTTGTTGCTTCCAAAATAATCGGAAGGCGCTCTTTGACCACATCTTCAACAATAAACAGATCCACCCCTTCATAATCATGGGCAATAAAGTTTCGTAGATCGTAACTTCCTTTGATATCCCGCTTGTCAAAATATGACAGAATTTCAAGTTCCCCACTGTGAAGCAGTTTGTCAAACTGTTCGGCAATAGAAGTCAAATGCATCAAAATTGCTGCCCTGCCTTTGGCTTCATCCTCAAGTGCTGCACGAACTGAGCCATACTCATCAACAATCTTTTGAATAAACCCGATTTTCTTTTCTATATTGGCAATACGGCTGAGGGCCTTTGTACTATACATAGATCATCTCCTTTTCAATCTCCTCTTTGAACGGAGAGGTACTGTCCATATCGAAGATATCTATATTCCGATGCAGTTTCCGGCGCAGTTTCTCTTTCACTGTATCGATCAATTCAAAATAATCGTACGCACTGTAAGATTGCATATATTCGGAAGATCTTTTGATAGCAACATCCACATCACTGTAAGGCGTCGCCTCACCTTTGGCAAAACTGCCAAAAAGTGCAATAGAAGAGATACCTCTGGAGACTAAGAATGGTTTCAATTCCTGTAGGGTGCGAATGATTTCTGCTTTTGTCTGTTTCATGGTGATTATTATACCATACTAGCTGCACGCCACCTCATCCCCTACAGGGATCACCTCGACTTTCACCGACTTGAAGCGTGCCGTTAAAATGAGTTCAT
>JAOZOG010000474.1 GCA_029933395.1 Sulfurovaceae bacterium
GATGAGCCAGAGAAGGCTGATCTACATCACCAGACACCTGGCATCCATGATGGAGAGGGTCTTCACCAAATGGGCAGCCCTCAATGCCGAGCTCATCGAGCGGGTGGTGGTTCCCACTCTCGAAGGCGATATCGTCGTCGATGGAACCACGCTGCCGGCGGACGGCTTCGGCATCAAAGTCACGACGCCTACCGAAGGGCTGAAGGAGACCAAGAGGCAGCAGATCGTTTCGATGATCCAGTCCCTGGCACCGATGGTTCCGTATACGGGAGCCACGCCGGTATTGAGCCTGCTTTCGGATATGGCCGAGTTGATGGATATGCCGAAGGTGAAGATGATGCTCGCCCGGTCCATCCAGGAAGCCGAGCAGAACAAGGGCATGACGCAGCAGATCGCCATACAGCAGCAGCAGATTGAGCAAATGAAGGCACAGATAGAGATGATGAAGGACGCGGCTGGAGCGCAGAAGGATCAGGCTCTGGCCCAGAAGTATCTGGCCGAATCGGACGCGGAGCGATACGACACGATCCTCAAATCATACGGACAGGGAGCGTAAATGAACGAAGAGGCGAAGCATCGGCTCGACATGGCCAGGGCGCTGGAGAGGCTGAAAACGAATCAGGACTTCAGCCTGGTCATAGAGAGCGGATACATCGAAGAGACGGCTATGCGCGTTGGTTCCACCTTTACCGGAACCACGGACGAGTCACTGGCGCTGATGGCCGTCTCCCACCTGAATCGTTGGCTCGATGAACTCATCGCCGACGGATACGCGATACGCGACGAATTCAATACAGACCAAAAGGATAAATGATGGAAGAAGTCTTGACCGATGGGCAGCGGCCTATGTCAGATCAACCCGTTTCCGATACCGCTCCACAACCGGATGCTCCCACCGCACCGACTGGTTCCGAAGAGGGAGCCACGGAGGGGGGCACTGGCGTGGACGTATGGGACGAGGATTTCGACGTCGACAGTGTTGAAAGCGATATGGACGGCCAGCCCGCTGGTTCCGACGCTCAAGGCGAAGAGCCCGCTGAGACGGAATCGGCGAAGGAGGAGTCCGACAGGGAATTGCTTGAAAAGCTCTACCGCGAGCAGCTTGAGGGCGAAGTCGAATTCGACAGACCCCTCGTCATCAAGTACAAGGGGAAATATCTCGACATCAAGAGCGCCAAAGAGCTGAAGGACCTTGCCGAGAAGGGCGTGATGGCGACACAGAAGGCCAGTGAACTCGCCGAATACAAGCGGATGCTCGAGGGCATAGACCCGGACGACATCGAGCTTATCAGGCGAGCCAGGGCCGGAGACGTGGACGCTGCCAACGCCCTGCTCCAGAAGGGGCCCGCTCCGGAACCGATGCCCGAGAACTATTCACAGGCGGAGAGGATAGCCCAGGAGATTCTGGGAGCGCCCTATGCCGAAGAGTTCAGGGAGGCTGTGAGCCTGGTTCCGGAATCACAGAGGCAGATGTTCGTAGAGAATCCCGCACTGCTTGGCGGATTGAAGGCTGATTTTGAAAACGGTACGGCACAGAAACTTATGCCGAAGGTCGAGCGGTATATGGCGGTACAGGGGATGGATTTCATCTCCGCCTATCGTCAGGCCGC
>JAOZOG010000475.1 GCA_029933395.1 Sulfurovaceae bacterium
GCAAGCTGGTCCAGCGACAGATCAGAGGCTACGACGACAATATGCTGATCAAGGTGGCGGAGTTCCAGGGCGGACTCGCTTCTTTCGCCGTCAATGCAAACAGCGACACGGCGCAGGATACGATCGACACGTTGCATGAAAAAATGAGAGCGGTCGAAGACAGAGTGTGCGGCTTCGTGTGCGGGGGTTCCAGCTTCACCTACGAACTGGATACCGAGCAAAATACGCCGGCCACAGTCACGCTCTTCGGCTATCCGAACGACAGCGGCAACCTGACCTATACGGTTGTCAGGAACCCCGAGCAGGGGGCTGCGGCAATCGGCACCGACGGCACGGCGACCTATACGCCGAATACCGACGTTCTCGGACACGACACGTTTATCGCCAGCATCGTGGACAGCGAAGGCGAAACCGCATACGCCTACGTTTCCATCACCGTATCGGCTCCGCCGCCACCACCGTTAGGAGAATGAAATGGAATCCTCAGAATACAATGGCGCAGGAGCGCAAAGCGAAGAGTTCGACACCCCGGTAGCGGGTGGAGAATCGAGTGAGAACCCCGGGGTCGGGGGTTCCGATACGAAGCCTGAATATCGTGGCACACCAAGCCGCAAAGAGATATTCGACAACCTTCGTTACGATTACAAGGTGGCCAAGAACGCGAAGGCCGAAATTGACGATCTGATCGCCAAATGGAACGACCTGTACGAAGGCAAGCCTTTCGGCAACGAGATGAAGAACCGTTCCCAGATCGTGATGAAGGATGTCGCCAAACAGATCGAATGGCAAAAGCCCAACATCACGGAACCGTTCACCGCTCCGTCCAACCCGATCAAATGCTCTCCGGAGAACGCCAGATCCGCCATGGCATCGAAGCTGGGAGAGGCCTGGCTGAACTTCACGTTCACGACGGATTTCAACCGCTACAAGTTCGTCAACGACGTGGCAGACGTTTTTGCCAGAGAAGGGACTGTCTGGGTCAGAACCGGTTGGGAGTTCGAGGAAGAAGTAGAAGAGCGTACCATCGAGGGACTCACGATGGAGAATATGCTCGGAATGCCTGTTGAGCCGGATGAACTGATCGAGGACGGCGGGGGTTCCTATACGGCGATATTCCGGCGAAAGGTCACGAAAGTCAATCGCCCCACGGCGGAAGTCTGCCGGAACGAGAACGTCTATCCCGATCCTGCCGCAGACCGTTCCGAGAAGATGAACTTCCTTTGCTACCGGTACGACGAGACGCTTTCGGACATCATCACGTCGGGGCTCTACGAGGAAGATCAGGTCGAAAGGCTTCGCGGCAAGGCTTATGCCAAACACGACGATACGGCCCTGGGCTCCCTCCGTAATGCCGATCTCGAGACGCATGGACGTGACGGCTACTATCAGTCCAAAGATCCCGCCATGCAGCGCATCTCGCTGATCGAATACTGGGGGTTCTACGATATCGACGGAGACGGCATCGCCGAACCGATCGTGGCGACCTGGGCGGATAACTTCGATATCCTGCTCCGGCTGGAGGAGAACCCCCTGCCGACGAAGCGCATTCCGTTCCATAACGCCGTCTACGCCAGCAAGCCGTTCAGCCTCTGGGGAAATGCCCTGGCCT
>JAOZOG010000476.1 GCA_029933395.1 Sulfurovaceae bacterium
GCAGGTCCATCTCCCACCAGAGCCATCTCGGTTTGGCAGGGTCCAGCGGGAATGTGGGTTCAGGTCCATGAGGCGTATACTCGGCAAGTATCACTCTGCCGTACCGTGTCCTTATCGGATGGACCGAATATCCATTGTATTCCATAGGAAGTTTTTTATCTTCCAGCACAGCGGCGATATTGTCCTGAAGGACGATCGCCTGCTCGCGTACCGCCCCGCCGCTTTTTCCGGAAGGAAGTCCCACGATATCTCCCAGACCGAATACATTGGGGTATCGGGGGTTCCGAAGGGTTTTTTCATCGACTTCAAGCCAGCCTTCATATGGACCGTTCTCTACGGCAAGTCCGGAACTGCCAAGTACTTCGGGAGGTTTCACTTCCGGAGTGATATGCAGAAAATCATAAGCTCTTTCGATACGCTGCCCGTCAGAGGTATTATAGACCGCTACTTTTCTTTCTTTGTCTATATATGCAAGTTCTTCACCATAGGAGACGGTGACATTTTTTGCCAAAGCCAACTCTCTTTTCACTGCCCTCTCTATTTCAGGAGAAGGGAAAAGATGTTCACCGGCTTTACTCAGTGTCAGCGATACTTTGCTGCGAAGGTCCTCGCCTTTTTTATGCCTACCGTTACCCTTGAGCATATCGTTGGCTAGGAAAAGCATATCTAGCGAGGCACCCTCCCCTTTTACAGGACCTTTCGGATCGGCAAAAAGCACCTTCTGTTCCGAACGCTGGGCGTGCCTTCGGACAGCTCTGAGCCACATACGCGAGATCGTGGCACCCGATGCAAGTCCCTCATCTACATCATTAAGGTAGACACTGGCGATCCCTTTTTTCCCGATGTCGGAAACGGACACGCCCTCTACCCAGCCATAATCATACTCACAGCCAAGTGCTACAACAAGATAGTCATACGGGATCTTTCCGTTCTTTTCCGTATATACTGTATTCTCTTCAGGAGAGAAGCGCATCACTTTGTCATGCAGCCACGTTACATTGTCGGGTATCAGTTCCTTTGTCCGGCGCTTGTTGTCGAATTCACGGTAGAGTCCGGCAGCGACATATACCTGTCCGCTCTGGTAGAGATGGACATCATTGGGTGCGATCAGTGTGATACTGGCATTGGGAGCCGACCTTCGCAGCCTGGCTGCGACAGTGATCCCTGCCGTACCGCCCCCTGCAATGACGATATCGGCTTCTTTTCTGCTCGCAAAAGCCGAGAGTTTTGTTTTTGCCGAAGCGGAGGTACTGCCGCCGGCCAGCAGGGCAGCACTTCCAAGCCCCAGCTGTTTCAGGGCATCTCTGCGTCCCATTCCTTTCATCTCCGCATCCTTTTCGTCATATGATATCTTCATGGTATTTCCTCCGGTAATATCGAAGTACTGCCATCTTCACGGCATCGTTGAAGACGAACCAGATCAGTGCATATCCCCACATCCAGATCGCCCATTCCCATCCTATGGGTTCCATCAGTCCAAAACCGTATACTGCGATGATCGTTCCTGCCACCCTGCTTGAGAATGTTGCACCGAAGAGGGGCAGTGACGGCCATGGACGTTTCCAGAACCAGTCATCGATACGGGTATTGTAGATGGTACCGT
>JAOZOG010000477.1 GCA_029933395.1 Sulfurovaceae bacterium
GATCGGCCAGGGCCGGGATAAAGGCGTAAACGGCACGCATATCGCCCTCCGCCATACGGGTAACCAGCGGCGCCCAATCCACGACAACCCTCTCGTCGATCCGCACGCTTTCGAAAAACTCTCCACGCTCCACGCTCCACGCTCCATTCCCGCCGGAAGCCTCCGCTTCCAACAACAATCCCGCCTCCCCTTCGTAACCGACACGCTGACATAGGCCGGAGAGCGAAGCCACGGCATCGAAAAGCCGTCCCATGGAGGTCGTCAAGGGAGCATTGACACCTTTTGTCCACGCCCGATGCAGCAGCCGGATCTCGTCAACTTTAAAAGCCCGTATCGTCGGATTTTCCATCGCCAGTACCTCATCGAGGAAAAAACACTCGAAGAGCAAAGAGAGCGCCACACGACGGGGTTCCCTGACCGCCTTTTCACCGCCCAGCAGCCTGAAAGGCCGAAGATGCGCGATACGCTCGAAATCCCGGGCATCGGCGATCATCACCTCGCCGCCCCATATCGTCCCGTCCTCACCGTAGCCCGTACCGTCCCAGACGAACGCCAGCACTCTCTCCCTGAGGCCATGCTCCGCCATCACCGCCAGGGCATGGGCGTAATGATGCTGCGCACCGAGTGTTGAGTGTTGAGTGTTGAGTGTTGAGTTATTTTTTGTCCATTTTGTCGTTTCGTAGTTGGGATGCAGGTCGTGAACGACGGTATCGGGGGTGAAGTCGTAGAATCTTCGAAAGGTCCCGACGGTACGTTCAAAATAGTCCATCGCTTCGATGCCGTCGAGATCCCCAATATGGGGAGAAAGAACGATCGTGTCGTCGAAGGCCAGAGCGATCGTGTTTTTCTGATTGGCGCCGACGGCGAGGATTTTGCGATCGGTACAAAACGGGATCGGAAGCGTCAACGGCGCAACGCCGCGCGCCACCCGCATCCACTGCACCCATTCGCCGCCGATCACCTGCGCCACGCTGTCGTCACAGGCGTTGACGATGTCGCGGTCGTGGTCGAGAACCACGTCGACCACATGCCCAAGCTTTTTTTCCAACACCTCGCCATCGCGGATAATGGGCTCGTCGCTCATGTTGGCACTGGTGGCTACCAGCGGCACGTCAAGATGGTCAAAAAGCAGGTAGTGCAGCGGCGTATAGGGCAGCATCAGGCCGAGACGGTCGATGCCTGGAGCGACTGCGTGGCTCAAGTGAAAAGTGAAGAGTGAAGAGTGAAGAGTTTCGGATGGGGCTTTGCCCCTTTTTTTCATTAGAACGATGGGGCGTTCTTTGGAAGTCAAAAGCTTCTCTTCCAAAGGATTCATCCGGGCAAGGAATTTGGCCATATCGAGATCTTTAACCATCAGAGCGAAGGGTTTGGTGGGGCGGCGTTTGCGATCGCGGAGTCTCCTTACCGCATCGTCGTTCGTGGCGTCACATATCAGATGAAAGCCGCCAAGCCCCTTGATCGCGACAATCTTCCCCGCTTTAAGAAATTCGGCACACTGTCCGATCAAATCAGAAGCGTCGCCGCACGACGCCAACCGAAACTTTTCACTCCTCACTTTTAACTTTTCACTCCTCAGCCACAGGCTGAGGCTCGGTCC
>JAOZOG010000120.1 GCA_029933395.1 Sulfurovaceae bacterium
ATTATGCATATTACAAGAATCTCTATTTTGGGATTTGGGATATAGCTAAAGCATCAAATTGATATAATCATAGTTATTTAAAATAAAAGGTTGATTTCCAATGCTGCCGAAAAAGAAGGATCTAGTAACATTTGCATTGATTTGGGCGCTGATCTTTATGGTG
Organism: Sulfurovaceae bacterium; assembly: GCA_029933395.1. Taxonomy (GTDB): domain Bacteria; phylum Campylobacterota; class Campylobacteria; order Campylobacterales; family Sulfurovaceae; genus SZUA-451. The sequence continues at coordinate 164 of JAOZOG010000120.1, forward strand.
ATAGGATTGGCTCCGGCAGTCAAGCAAGGCGATATCAGGATATGGTCCGTAGTCGTCTCTGTTTTGTTTGCTGTGATTGCAATTTTGAAACCTCAGGTATTGACCGGATTCTACAAAGTGTGGGTTCGGCTAGGCGGATTTGTAGGTGGGGTATTTTCCAAAGTCATCATGTTCGTGCTCTATTTTGGATTTTTTACGCCTGTTTCGCTCTTTTTGAAACTATTGGGGAAAGATCTGCTCAATAAAAAAGTAGACAGATCACAAAAGAGTTACTGGATCGAAAGAAAAGAGCAGCCGCAATCTATGAAAAATCAATTTTAGGAGAATCGTGACATGTCAATATTGAAAGAGTTGTGGGCCTATATGAAGGTGAGAAAAAAGTTTTGGTTGATTCCTGTCATTTTGATGATGTTGCTGCTTGGGGTAATTATCGTTTTGGCAGAAGGCAGTGCGGTAGCACCGTTTATCTATACACTCTTTTAGGATCGGTTCACGTGTATATACTGGGAATATCTGCCTATTATCATGACGCAGGCGTGGCGCTGATCAGGGATGAACATATCGTCGCTGCCGTCCAGGAGGAGAGGTTTACAAGAAAGAAGCAGGATGACAGTTTTCCTCACGAATCGATTAAATATTGTCTCAGGGAAGCTGGTATCTCACTAGAAGATGTGGACTGTATTGCATTTTACGATAAGCCTTTTTTGAAGTTTGAGAGACTGCTTGAAACCTATCTGGCTGAAGCTCCCAGAGGTTTTCGTTCTTTCATCTTGTCGATGCCTGTCTGGCTGAAAGACAAGCTATTCCTCAAAGAGACGCTTTCGAGAGAGTTGAAAGAGCTCTTTTTGGAATTGAATCCGGGGCAAGAGAAGGAGTCGGCGGCTTTTAAAAAATCTATCCAGGAGAAACTGATGTTTGGCGAGCATCATCAAAGCCACGCGGCAAGTGCCTTTTATCCTTCACCCTATGAAGAGGCTGCCATCTTGACGATCGATGGAGTAGGAGAATGGGCTACGACTTCACTGGCTTATGGAAAAGGAAACAGGATAGAGTTCCTCAAAGAGGTTCGCTTTCCCCACTCTCTGGGGCTGCTCTATTCCGCTTTTACCTATTATACGGGATTCAAAGTCAACAGCGGCGAATACAAAGTAATGGGATTGGCACCCTACGGAGAGCCTAAATATGTCGATCTCATCAAAGAGCACATTATCGATATCAAAGAGGATGGTTCATTCAAGCTCGATATGAGTTATTTCAACTATACAACCGGGCTGACGATGACTAGTGAGAAATTTCACAGACTTTTTGGTGCAGCACCAAGAAAGAGTGAAAGCACTTTGACACAGAGAGAGATGGATCTGGCTGCTTCGATACAAGAGATTACCGAAGAGGTGATGATCAGGCTCGCCAGGCACGCCAGAGAAGTAACGGGGAGCAAAAATCTCTGTCTGGCCGGCGGTGTGGCGCTCAACTGTGTCGGTAACGGCAAGCTCCTGAGAGAGAAAATTTTCGATCATATCTGGATACAGCCGGCAGCAGGGGATGCGGGCGGTGCACTGGGCGGAGCCTATTCGGTCTATTATCAGGAGTTTGATCGCCCCCGAACTCTCAATCCTGATGAACTCGACAAGATGCAGGGAGCCTATCTGGGACCTAGATTTTCAGATGATGAGATCAAGAGATACCTTGACAGCATCGGTGCCAACTATCGGTATATTCCAAACGAGGATGTGCTGGTCGATAGTGTCAGCAGTGCACTGGCGGAAGAGAAGGTGATCGGCTGGCACTATGACAGAATGGAGTTTGGGCCGCGATCGCTGGGGCATCGAAGCATTATCGGGGACCCCAGGAGCCAGGAGATGCAGTCTACGATGAATCTCAAAATCAAATATCGCGAGAGCTTCAGGCCCTTTGCTCCTTCTGTTTTGAGAGAAAAGGTTTCCCAATGGTTTGAATTGGACGAGGATAGCCCCTATATGCTTCTGGTTGCGCCTGTCAAAAAATCCAGACAGGTCAAGATGACGCGGGAGCAGGAAAAACTCTTTGGTATCGACAGGCTACATATCGCCAGGAGTGAAATACCCGCGGTAACCCATGTGGACTACAGCGCAAGAATACAGACTGTCCATAAGGAGACCAATCCAAGATTTCATAAACTGATTTCGAAGTTTGAGGAGAAAACAGGATGTGCGGTGATCGTCAATACCTCGTTCAATGTAAGAGGAGAGCCGATCGTCTGTACACCAGAGGATAGCTATCGATGTTTTATGCGAACAGAGATGGATCTGCTGGTGATCGATAATTATCTGCTCAAAAAAGAGGAGCAGCCTGTTTTTGAAGAGAAAGGTGATTGGCGTGAAACGTTCGAACTGGATTAAAAATACATCTCTGGTTATTGCCAGTTTTGCCGTGATGCTTGTTTTGACAGAAATCATTCTGCGACTTTTTGTGGGGGATGCACTCTATAGCGGCAGGGCAGGCCGAAGTCTCTACTACAGTTCGCCCAATCTGGAGAGAGTGAAGAGTGGTGCTGTCCATTATGTTCCCGATACTCTGATACGAAGTATTACGGTTTACTATAATCAGATAGAGTACGATACACGGCACAAGACCAATAATCTGGGGTTTTTCGATCACAGGGATTACATGATTGAGCCCAGGAACGGGATACTTTTTATCGGGGATTCGTTTACTGCGGGAGTGGGGGCGAGCAGGCCCTGGCTTCCTGTGCTCAATGACCGCTATCCCGATATCAACCTCTACAATCTGGGTGTGACGGGTACAGGACAGGAAAATTTCTATCGTCTCTTTGAAAACTTTCAGGATGACCTCAACTACAGCACTGTGGTGATTTTGTCTATCTCCGATGATCTTGACAGGAAGTTGTGGTATCCGCTGGAGGCGAATCATTCTCTTTACTTCTGCCTTGAGAAATCGAGCAGAGAGGAGTGTCTGAAGAGTAGACCCGTCGCGACACTGATCGATAGAGATATCGATGCAAAGAGCCTCCTGATACCCAACGAACTCTATCTCAAGAAAGCATACCGGCTGCTCAAAAGCAGACTGCATACCCTCAAGGAGCAGATAGGCAGAAAAGGCGATACTGAAAAAAAAGGGCCTCAGCCGTACGGAGATCTGGTCTACATTGCCAAAATCAAGTCACTGGCAAAAGAGAAGGGAAAAAGGGTTCTTTTTGTCCATATTCCTGAGAAATCCGAGGTGTCACAGGGGTATTATCGTTATGATATAGCGCAGAGAGTCAGAGATCTGGGGATCGAATACTATCCTCTCATGAAAGACAACCATTTCGATATGAGTATGTACTACCCCCATGATGGTCATCCAAACGATAAGGGATATGCCTATATCTCTTCTCTTGTTGAAAAGATTTTAAAGCTCAAGCAGAAGTAGTGATCTGCCCTTAAATGGTCTCCTCAATAATAAAACGGGGCCGTGCTTTGACTTCGAGATAGATCTTGCCGATATATTCTCCGATAACGCCGACAGAGAGCATCTGGACACCACCGATGAAATAGATAGGGAGTACGGTAGAGGCCCATCCGGGGACTGCTTTATTGGTAAAAAGGGCGATCCATGCTGAGTAAACAGTCAGTATCAGGGTGGAGATGAAGAGGATGAATCCTGCGGCCGTAATGAAACGCAGCGGTGTGATCGAGAGCGAACTGACACCATTCCAGGCAAATGCCAGCATCTTGGGAAGGGGGTATTTCGATTCGCCGGCAGTCCGTTCGGAGATATCATAGGTGACGGAAGTTGACTTGAACCCCACAAGAGGAATCAGGCCGCGAAGGAAGAGGTTGACCTCTTTGAATTCTCTGAGGTGCTCCACTGCCCTTCTGCTCAGCAGTCGGAAGTCGGCATGGTTGGAGATGACATCCGCATCCAGCATGTGCATCATCTTGTAGAAGCCTTTGGCGGTGATACGTTTGAAGAGGCCGTCTGCTTCCCGTTTCATCTTGATGCCATAAACGATATCGTAACCCTCCCGGTAGAGATCCACCATTTTCTCAATCATCGTGATGTCATCCTGCAGGTCGGCATCCATACTGATGATGGCATCCCCCTCTACGGTCATCAGGGCTGAGAGGAGCGCGTTTTGGTGCCCAAAATTTCGGGAGAGCTTGATACCGGAGATCTCCTTGTGTTTCTGAGAGAGTTTTTTGATAATTTGCCAGGTATTGTCTTTGCTGCCGTCGTCAACGAAGTAGATTGTGCTGTTTTCATCGATTTTGGAAGACGCTATCAGATCGTGAAAAAGCGATAGGAGTTTGGATGAAGTATCATTCAGCACCTCCTCTTCATTGTAGCAAGGCAAAACAAGTGATAGCTTCATCGATTATATTCCTTGTAGATCGGTTTCCTGATATTGGGAAAGATTAATTTTATCATATAACGTTTTAAATTTTGGCAGGGTTATTCATTGCCAAACTTATCGGTCTTCTTTTTCATCAAGGTCGATATAGCGGGCAATCTGTTCCGATATGATGCTGCTTCCCTGATCGTTGAGGTGTGACCGGTCAGCGAAATAGCGATCATCGAGGGGGAGTGCCTGGTTGAAATCGATAAAACTCCCACCATACTCCCTGACAATCCGGAGCGTTTTTTGTGTAAACTTGGAGAGGGTGGTGCGGGTTTGAGGATAGCGTTCGAGCAGAGGTTTTCTGTAGGGCTGAATCACAAAGTAGAAACGAATCTTTTCGCGTTGCAATGCCTGTACGATGCGCGCAAGGGCCTGGTAGTTTTCCGGGCTCTGTTTGGTCCAGTGTGGCTGCTCCCAGCGTGAGCGGATGATGTCATCCCCATAGATATGCAGCGGTACACTGCCGCTTCTGTCAAAACCAAGATAGCCAAACTGGTTATTTGCATTGTGTTTATGTAGATAGTTCCATTGTCTTTGAATGCAAAAGAAGAGATTTTGGCACATGTGAAAGAGAAAAACGATATGTTCCCACGGGGTGAAGCTGTCGTTGAGATATTGCGCAATGAGATCGGGGTGATAGTCGGCAAATCGGCTTGCTACGGCAAAATCGGGAAACTGGGCAGAGTAGACCACCCGTCTGAGATGAGGAAAGAGTGATCTCAGCTCCAATACCTCTTCGACTTCCAGTGCCGAAGCTTCGTAAACGGAGAGATTCAAAACGGTGCGGCATTGTGTGGAGTTCTCTTCCAGGACGGTACCCTGAACATTGTTCAGCCCTATCGAAGAGCCAACGATCAGGGTATCCACCTTATCTCTGTCGATTGACTCTTTGATAAATTTCAATTTCGCATCGAAAGAGATTCTGTTGGTAATGGGCAGGGGGTAGTTTCTGATAAAAAAGGCAGCATAAAGAAATGCAGCGATGAGAATAAGAGCCAATGTAACAAAAAGCCATTTGAGATAGTTTTTGTAAGTCAATATCACACTGTGCTCCTAAAAATTGAAATAGATAAATTCACTCTTTCTTGAGAGCATAAAGAGAGAGAGGAGCAGCAGGACGGTTGCCGATAGGTGATAGAGATTGGGCTTGAAGCGCTGCTGCAGCTCCATAGAGTTTTTGAAAAAGAGGACAAGGATGAAAGCGGCAAGCAGCCAGGCAAGAATAATAGGTTCACGGTAAAAGAGCGTACTCCAGGGGCCAGACTCAACTCCGAGTGATTCCAGAAAAGTCAATTTGGAAGTGAGCGCCGAAGGCAAAACCAGTGGCCCCACAAACATACCGTGCAGTACTTTGATCGCATCATCGAAACTGTTTGCCCTGAAGAAGACCCAGGTAACATTGATAAAGTTGAAGGTGATCAGCCAGGCAAGGAGAGTGTGCATCGCTACTCCTGTCTTTTGCCAGGCACGATGGACCATCATCGCCCCACCGTGCAGTGCCCCCCAGAGGACGAAGGTCCATCCCGCTCCGTGCCAGATGCCTCCGAGCAGGAAGGTGAGAAAGAGGTTGAGATAGGTTCTGCTGCCGCCTTTGCGGTTGCCCCCCAGCGGGATATAGAGATAATCCCTGAGAAAGCGGGATAAGGTGATATGCCATCTGCGCCAGAAATCCTGAATCGAGAGGGCTTTGTAGGGGGAGTTGAAGTTGATGGGCAACTTGATATTGAA
>JAOZOG010000478.1 GCA_029933395.1 Sulfurovaceae bacterium
CCGGAACAAACGACGCTCTCGTTCAGTGGTGGTACGGACACAACGCGGTGGCCTTCGTCTTTACCGTGCCGATCATCGCGATGATCTATTACTACCTTCCGAAAGAGTCCGGACAGCCGGTATTCTCCTACAAGCTGTCGCTCCTCTCTTTCTGGGGACTGATGTTCGTCTATCTGTGGGCCGGTAGCCACCACCTGATCTATTCGACCGTTCCCGACTGGATGCAGACGATGGGTTCCATCTTCTCGATCGTCCTGATTCTTCCTTCATGGGGTTCTGCGATCAACATGCTCCTGACGATGAAGGGTGAGTGGAACCAGCTGAAAGAGTCTCCGCTGATCAAGTTCATGGTCCTGGCTTCTACCTTCTATATGCTTTCGACGCTCGAAGGTCCGATTCAGTCCATCAAATCCGTCAACGCGCTCGCGCACTTTACAGACTGGATTCCCGGACACGTTCACGACGGTACGCTCGGCTGGGTCGCCTTCATGATCATCGCAGGATCTCTGCATATGGCGCCGCGCTTCTATAAGCGTGAAATCTACAGCAAAAAGCTGATGGAGATGCAGTTTTGGATTCAGACAACCGGTATCGTTCTCTACTTCTCGAGTATGTGGATTTCCGGTATCACCCAGGGTATGATGTGGCGTGCGGTCGACCAGTACGGTAACCTCGCATACAGCTTCATCGACACCGTAACCGTTCTGCATCCGTACTATACGATCCGTGCTATCGGTGGTCTGCTCTTTGTTGTCGGTCTCTTCATGTGGGCCTACAACTTCTACAAAACGATGGCGAGTGACAAAGTTCTTGAAAAAGAGCCTGCGTTCGCATCGCCGATGGGCGCATAAGGAGGATAGGATATGTTTCATTGGTTAGAAAAACAACCGTTTCTTTTTTCAGTAGGTGTCTTTCTCGTTATTGCCTTCGCCGGTCTGATCGAGATCGTTCCCGATTTTGCACAGGCATCACGTCCGATCGCCGGCAAGCAGCCCTATACCGTCCTGCAGATCGCGGGACGCCAGGTCTATATCAAAGACAGCTGTAATGCCTGCCATTCACAGCTGATCCGCCCGTTCAAATCTGAAACGGACCGCTACGGTCCCTACAGCCTGAGTGGTGAATACGCCTATGACCGTCCGTTCCTCTGGGGTTCCAAACGAACCGGACCGGATCTGCACCGTGTCGGTGAATACCGAACCACCGACTGGCATGAAAACCATATGTGGGAGCCCACTTCCGTCGTTCCGGGATCGATCATGCCTGCCTATAAGCATATGTTCCATCAGAATGTCGACCTTGAAACTGCGTACGCGGAAGCTCTGACCGTCAAAAAAGTTTTCAACGTTCCCTACGACAAAGAGGGATTCACGAAGCTTGGAAGCTGGGAAGAGGCGAAACAAGCCGCTCTCGAAGAGGCCAAAGCGATCGCGGCCGACATGAAAAATCAGGACGTCAAAGATGCAGTTGCCCGCGGTGAGATTCCTGAAATCGTCGCTATCATCGCATACATGAACGGTCTGCACTAAGGATTGACGTGGAAAATATCAGAGAATTGCAGGCTTACGCATACTTTTTCTTCACCGTCTTTC
>JAOZOG010000121.1 GCA_029933395.1 Sulfurovaceae bacterium
GTCCCGCTGCTCTTCTCTCTGATCGTATCACATTGGAAAGGGGCGCTGCTCTCTTCTATGTCTGAAAGAGGAAAAGCTTCGGCAAAAAAAGCGGCATCGGAAAAAGGATAAGATGATGGATACTATGATACTCAAATCACTGCTAATCGCCGTCGTTCTTGGATTTGCCATCGGTCTTCAGCGCACGATGCAGCAAATCTACAGCAGGGAGAAGCTGGCCATCGCCGGCTCTCGAACCTTCGCGCTGATCTCCCTGTTGGGATTTCTGTCTGGATGGCTGGCCAAGTCCGCTCCGCAGCTTGTCGTTCTGGTCGCACTGGCTGTGATCCTCCTCCTGGCGATCTCCTATTACGTCAAAACCACACACTATAAAAAGATGGGAATGACGACACAGATCGCAGCGATCGTCACCTATCTGTTGGGTTTGATGATCGCGTTTCATCTGGAGCAGTATGCGATTTTCATTGGGGTATTGATGATCGTTCTGCTGGATATCAAGCCACGGCTCAAGCGTATCGAGCGAAATATTTTACCCACGGATCTCAATGCTACGATTCTTCTTCTGGCAATGACCTTTTTGATTCTCCCGATGCTTCCGGACAGGATGATCGGCCCCTATCAGCTTTTCAATCCCTACAAAACATGGCTGATGGCAGTCATTATCGCTGCGATCTCCTTCGTCGGCTATATCGCGATCAAAATTCTTGGCAACAAACGCGGTGTGCTCCTTACGGGTCTCTTTGGCGGTCTGATCTCGTCGACGGCCGTTTCGATCTCGCTCTCCAAGATGTCGCTGTCGCAAAAATCCTTTCTCAACAACTTCGCCGCCGGTATCGCAATGGCCTCTACGCTGATGTACCTCAGGGTACTCCTTGAAGCCTTTGTAATCAATAGGGAGGTGGCCAAAGCGCTTCTTTTCCCTTATCTGGCAGCCAGTGCGGCCGGGCTGGTCTATGTCTTCATCCTCTATCGCCGCTCCCATACGGGCGTGATCGATCTGGAAAACAGTGCCATCTCCAAAAACCCGCTCCAGCTGAGTGAAGCGGTCAAGTTTGGAGTGCTGTTCGGCATCATCTATGGTGCGATCACTGTCGTTCAGGATCACTATGGGGAGATCGGTGTCTATATCATCTCTCTGCTCTCGGGTATCACGGATGTCGATGCGATCACACTCTCCCTCTCGGAGCTCTCTGCCGATCAGAAGCTTTCCATAGCGGCTTCTTCTGTCGGTATCGTCATCGCATCCGTGACCAATTCGCTGGTCAAGCTGGGAATTGTCTATTGGATAGGGGGCAGGGCGCTGGGGTGGAGGCTGACACTCTTTTATCTTGTCACTCTGGGGATTCTGGGCAGTACACTCTGGCTGGAGCAGAGCTATCTCTAGAGAGCACTTCTAAAATCGCTTCTCTACCATCAGCTTTCTGCTCTTGAAGCGAAATTTTGTATCAGGTGCAACCTCTACCGGCACGTCGATATCTTCCACTATGTCACTCAGCTCCTCCAGTTTTGAGTTGAGAGGGGCTACGACACCATCGATTTGTCTGGTGCAGCCTGCACTACTCAGCATCATCAGCAGACCAATCAAAGTGATATATTTCTTTCCGTTCATCGTCAGCACTTCCGATCGTGCGAATTGTAAAAAAATTATACCATGCAGGGGCTTCTGTTGTACGGAATTGATATTCAGTTCATATTGTTGTCGTACACTCTATTTCGATATTTTCGCAATGTGAAAGCGTGAGCGTGTTCTGCTACAATAACGAAGGAATTAGCCGGAAATAACCGGAGGAGACAGGGGTTTGAAAATGCAACGAAAGATACTGCTGCTGGAAGATGATCTGCAGTTGAGTGATACAGTGAAACAGTATCTGGAGTATCAGGGCTATGAGGTAGTGACGGCGTATGACGCCCATGAGGCGAGAGACCGGCTCTATGAGACACATATCGACCTGATGCTGCTGGATATCAAGGTGCCCTACCAGAATGGTTTTGACCTTTTGGCAGCGTTGCGTGAAGAGGGTGATACGACCCCCGCTATTTTTATCACCTCCCTGCATAGTGTCGAAAACGTGACCCGGGGATTTGATGTCGGAGGGGATGACTATATCCGCAAACCCTTCGCACTCAAAGAGCTGCTGGTTCGGATCGAATCGCTGCTCAGACGGCAATACGGCTCCAGAGAGGATATTGTCGACCTGGGTGACGGGCTGCAGTTCGCCCCCAAAGAGTTTCAGCTGACCCGAAACGGTACACTTCTACCGATGAAAACCAAGGAGGCCAGGCTGCTCAGTCTGCTGCTGGAGCACCCCAATGAGCTGGTCAATTATGAAAAGATATATAGCACACTCTGGGAGTATGATGAAGAGCCGAGTGCCGGTTCACTCAGGACCTATATCAAGACGCTGCGTTCCCATATCGGAAAAGCCCATATCGAAACCGTCAAAAATATAGGATACCGTTTTGTACCGTAGCGAAAAAAGGAGTCTTTATCGTTTTCTTTCGATCTATCTGCTTTCAACGCTGGTTCTCTTCTCTCTGGGCTCCTATATATTCTATACTTCCGAAAAGCACCATCTCCTGGATGGACAGAGAGAGAAAATGAAGCAGGAGGGTGAAGCGCTGCAGCATCAGCTGATCGAACTCCACAGAAATTTCGAAGCAAAATTGCCGATCTATGTCAAAAAAGGTTACAAGATCGCTCTTCTCGACAAGAAGAAGCATAAAATCCTTTCAACATTCAATTTGCCGCAAGATATAGATTTTCATCAAGACTATCAGGTGATCGACGGCCATATTCTCTATATCAAACCTATCGACCCCTATCATCTCGGTGTTGCCTATCTTCTGATATGGACGCCTGTCGATCGAGGCGGGATTGCCCGCCTTCAAAAAACAATTCTTCTTTTTATGTTGGGTGCCGGGCTCTTTTTTCTGATTCTTGGTTATTATCTGGGGCGGCTTTTCGTCGCGCCGATGCGAGAGTCGATCGAAATGATGAATGATTTCATCCAGGATACGACCCATGAACTCAACACACCGATCAGTACCATACTGACCAATCTGGAGCTGATAGAGACACTCCATAAGTGCAATGCCAAAGAGGAGATGCAGCGTATCGAGATCGCCTCTAAGACACTGAGCCGTATCTACGACGATCTCACCTATCTGAAACTCAATCAGGATTACCATCGAGATATCCGTCCGATGGATATCTCCGGATTGCTCCGGGAGAGGATACGCTACTTTTCGGCTGCCATCGAGGCAAAGAAGATCGCACTGCAGAAGCACATAGAAGCGGATGTCACGATCAAAATCGATCGGGATGATGCGATTCGGCTGATCGACAATCTCATCTCGAATGCCATCAAATATAACAAAACAGACGGCATACTGGAGATCCACCTCGATCAGGAGGAGCTCAAAATCAAAGACAGCGGTATCGGAATCGCCAAAAAAGAGCTTGCGACGATCTATGAACGTTTCAAGCGCGCCAATAAAAGTGAAGGCGGCTTCGGGATCGGGCTCAATATCGTCTATCAGGTCGTGCAGACATACGGCTATCTCATCACTGTCGACTCAAAACCCGGTATCGGAACGGAGGTAACGATCAAATGGTAAAAGCAATGCTCATTTATGCCATAACAATACTCTCCCTATACGGTGACAGCAAAGTGGCTCCTCCTGAACTGGAGCGTGAATGTCTCCAGTGCCACACGGCCCAAAAGATCCCCTCGGAAGCGATCTACCGGCGTTATCTTCTGAAATACTCTGCCAAGGAGACGATCCGGCAAAAGATGTTCTCCTATCTCAGGTCTCCATCGATAAAGAAGTCAGTGATGCCTCCGCAGTTTTTCAATAAATTTTCTCTGACAGGAAGATCGGAGTTGGATGATGCGGCACTGCATCAGCGGGTCGATGAGTATATCGACTATTTTGATGTTGTCCCAAGACTTTATATTTTGCCGGAGCAATGAAACGGAATTGATATATAGTTCACGTTGAGAGCTTATACTTCTACTATATTTACCGTAGGAGGTATAAAATGAAATCAACTTATTTTGCATTGGCAGCGCTCTTGTCAGCGTTTTTTATAGCTGGATGCAGCTCTTCGGATTCTACAGGCGGAGGGGGTGTCGTGCCACCTTCTGGCCCGGATACGCCATCAGTCAGTGATCAGCTGACTGAGGATCAGAAATATTCACTCGCCTATATGTGGCATGAAGAGAAGCTTGCCAAAGAGATCTATCTGGAACTCAACAAACTCCATCCGGCACAACAGCTGGAAAATATCGCAACCAAATCGGAAGTGAAGCATATCGCCCGGGTACAGGAACTGGTTGAGGCATACGATATCAATATCTCCAACCTTGCCAACTATGAAGTGCGTTATTCGGCTGAAGAACTCAACAATATGCCGGTTGGTGTTTTTGCCGTTCCTGAGATCCAGGACCTTTATAATACTCTGTATGATCTGGGAAGCGCATCGAAGCAGGCGGCACTGGAAGTGGGATGTATGGTTGAAGTGGTCGATATCAATGACTTGGACAAATTCCTTGTGACGGCAGGTGGCAACCAATACTTGACGGATGCCTTTATTTTCCTGAGAGACGGCAGCTATACCCACTACTGGGCATTTGACAGCGGACTCAAAAATATGGGTATCGGTGACGGATGTTGTTCTCTCGGAAGTGAATATTGCCACCCCGAGTACCCGCAGAGTGAAAATGGCGGCGGTAATGGCGGAAAAGGAGCAGGAAAATAATCCTGTTTTCTACTACAACTGAAGGAACTACAATGAAATTACAAAAAACACTCTCTCTGTTTGCTATGCTTGCTGTTTTTGCCACTTTGACCTCTACGGTATCGGCAAATGAAGAGGCTGAAAAAAGTTTCGATACCAAATGTGCCGTCTGTCACAGCAAAACACGGCCGGCAGATCCGTCCAAGGTAAGTGCCCCTGCATTGATGGGGGTGATGCGCCATGTGAAGATGCACTATCCGGATAAAACCTCAGCAGTGACTTTTATGGTCGACTATGTTTTAAATCCTTCGAAGGAGAAATCAATCTGCAAGCCGCAGAAGATCGAACGATTCGGGCTGATGCCTTCACAAAAAGGGGTCGTTACCAAAGAGGAGCTGATAAAAATCTCCGAATGGATGTACGACAACTATCCGCCGGCAAATTTCCAGGGTCGAGGTATGGGCAGAGGCGGTAATCGGTAAGTTTCGCTTTGTTCCCAGCGTCTCCGTTTGGCATATATGCCATCCGGCGTCTCATATCCTTTCCCGCCGAGACGGCGGGAACGAGGGGGTGATGATAACTTGTATCAACGAAAATGATGAGGATGTATACCTTTAAAAGCCATTCACCAAAAAATCTACGGCATCTAAAATTTCGTTTCTTTTGTCACTGAGATTTACTACCACTTCTCCGCAGGATGAGAGTGGGATGCCTGCCATTTCTGCTGTGCACATCATGACATTTCTACCCTCGACCTCAAACAGAGGATTGAGGTGTCTCACGGGAGACATGCCTGTCCCGAGAGGAACAACCAATCGTGTTTTCAATGAAGAGAAAAGAGTGTTTTGGATATCTAAAAGGTAGGGGTAGAGATCCATCGTAGAGGGGTTGGTATTGCGATAGACATCGAACTGTGCCATCAAAAACTCCGTATCGTATCGGAAAATGCACCTTTCTTCTCTATGCGGTCATTGTACTCGTCGACGGCACTACGGTTCTCCTCGTGCCACTTTTTTTCCTCCCGCTCTCTTATCAGGCTATCCAAAAATGTTTCAAAACTTTTAGAGAGATTGATTTTGAGCTCTTTTGCTTTTTTCAAGAGATCGGCATTGATTGTCAAATTGGTTGCCTTCTTTGGCGCACTCTCATTATATATAACTGACATATACATCCCTTATGTGCATTGATAATACAGTTTAGCATATTTACAGTAAATATCTCAAGGAGACCTTTGCTCCAAATCCCGAAATAGAAATACAGCACTCTACGCATTCATCGCATACAGGTACTTTGCGAAAAATCATCGATGAACCTTCGGGTGCACCTCAAATTTTTCACAAACCCCCTGCATACGAGCATTGCACATATTGCAAGTATTTCTATTTCGGGATTTGGGTTTACTGCTTGAAACTAGCTGCGGCTTGGGCAGAAATTTCAATAATGCAGATATATTGCTGGAAATTCACACACAATTCACATAGAAAAGGTACTATACTTCTTTCAAACTACAAAAA
>JAOZOG010000122.1:0-4119 GCA_029933395.1 Sulfurovaceae bacterium
CTGGCGGAGACTTCGACGGTGCCGGTCGCTTTGAAGAAGAGGTGCAGTTTTTTCTCCTCTTTGTCCGTCAAAGAAAATGCTTTCTCCGTCTTCATTCCGTTATATGTCGCCTTGATCAGGAAATCCCCTACGGGAAGTATACGTTCGCATGGCTCGCTTTTGGTCGGTATGCACCATGTCATTTCCACATCCGTATTGGCCTGGCCGTCGATGACAGGATAGATGCGCACCGAAGCTTTGACCTTTGGACCACCCTCTTCCTCGGCCGCATCTATGGTGATACTCCCACTTTTGAGCAGCAGTTTTGCGACATTTTTCTTTTGTGCTTTGAGTGTGAAATCCTGTTCGATAGTTTGAGGAACGGAAGTCGTATCGTAGACTGCTTTGATGTGTACCTTGCCCACCTTGACCTTCAGCTCGGGTGCCGGATCGTTACCCTCATAGATCGTCTTGCCCTCCTGTGTCACTACAAGCGGAATACCGACCAGATCCAGGCCGGATGGAGACATATCATAACGCACAACCGGTACGAGAATTGTCTCCTTTGGTACAGGTGGTGCGACCTCAACCTTTTTCGCGACTGTTTTGATCGCCTTGTTGAGTGCGGTCGCATCTTTGGCTGAGAAGTACTCTCCGCCTGTTGCCTGTGCGATACACTCCAGCTGCTTATCTGTTTTCTTGTCGACATTGAATCCGATGACATGGGTCACAAAATCGATCCCCTGCTTCTTCAGCTCCTTCGCCGTAGCGCAGGGGTCGGGATCACATGTCTCTTTCCCGTCAGAGATCAGGATAATCGTCGCCTTCTCTTCGGTATACTTGAGCTCATCCGCTGCCTTTTTCAGCGATCGGCTGATTGGCGTCTTGCCTTTGGGTTTGATCGCTATAACCGTATCGATGATCTTTTTCTTATTGACCTTGCCGACAGGGATGATATTTTCGATGTCGTTACAATCTCCCTTAGTACGATGCCCATAGACTGTCAGCCCCAGCTCTACATCCGGGTTCCACTCTTTGACGACATTTTTCAGCGCATCTCTGGCGATCACGATCTTTGGCACTCCATCGATCTGCCCCCACATGCTCCCCGATGCGTCGAAAACGATCACTGCCTGCGGCTTATCCGCTGCAGCTGCACTACCAAAGAGTGCCGCAAAGAGCAGCACGATACCCAATACTATTTTTTTCACCATTATCCTCCTATGCTATTGATTGAATTAATTTTAGCATAATTTTTTCTTAGGCAGATAATAGTGTCTATCCTGACCTTAATGAAGTTAATCTTATCATAGATAGTAAGAATCCCGGCAAAAAGGATGGTGCAAATGAAAAGAGGAGCAAAAATAGCGATCCTGCTCACAGCGGCAGGTATGGCATTGAACGGAGGCAGTGAAATCGATCTTCTCGAAAAAGCGTGTAGTGGCGGCTATGCTGCCAAATGCTATGATCTTGGACGGATCTATCAAGATGGGCGCATCGTAGAGCAGGATATCGAAAAAGCAAAACTATTTTTCAAGAAAGCATGCGGGGACGGTTATCAAAAAGGCTGTACTCCCTCTACAGAAGAGGCAGATGGTGAAGCCGATCACTGCAACCGGAAAGAGTTTGAACAGGCAGCTCAAAATCTCGACACTGGCAAGATCGAATCCATCCAGGATCTGAAAAAGAGTTACAGGAAACTTGCCTCGAAACAATCGCCCCAATGCAGGTCAAAGCTGTTCGGTGATTTCACAAAGTATTACCGCAGTACGACAGAAACTACTATCGACACACTCGAAAAAAATCTCAATGAGCACTATCCTCTCTCGCCCCAAAAAGAAAAAGAGTACAAAGCAGCGCTCCAAAAGATCGGCCTGCGAATCGATCAGGGTGAAGGGATGTACTATGTCGAGCCAGACAATGATTGGCTTCTCAGTGAATTTGGCAGCACTTTACCTGAGGTATGGAAACAGTATTTGAAACAAAGTAGCTACGAAGCCAAAAATCACTTTGCCGAAGACGGGGCACTGCAGATCCCCTTCGAAGCACTGAGAAAAAGAATCATTTTCTGGGAGAAATTCCTCGAAAAGCACCCCAACTTTCCCGAAAAAAATCAGATCAAAGAGCAACTATCGGGCTACCTCTACTTCTATCTCTCTGATCTGAAAAATACATTGGACTTCGCTTTGATTTCGATATCAACCGATAGCATCAAAAAGTCCTATGAAAACTTTATCAAAGAAAACAGCGATTCAAAATACTACGAAATCGTCAAAAGCCACTATGCCACCTTGAAAGATGGTGGTTTCAAAGTAGATAAAAGGGTGGATAAGGGATTGAATGAGAGTTATAACAAGTTCGTTGAAAAACCACAGTAATAGCTACCGTAAAAAATATCTCTTGTCTCCCCTATAGCCTTTTGGCCCCTTCAAGCTCCTCTTTGCAGAGATCGCAGAAATCGTACGGCATACCGTTGAAAGCTACGGACGCTACCGCCTGCCAGTCAGGTGCGGCATACATGACGCACTCCCTGCTGGTGCAGTGGTTATGGCTGTTGTGCGACCTTCTCGCCGGTACGCCCAGCCGGTGCCCCAGCTCATGGGTGAGGACTATTTTCCAGGCTTGCGTTTTGCTGATGACCGGAGCGTTGTTAATTTTGCTCTGGTTATAGACCACGACATTGAACGGCTGCCAATCCGGACGATAATAAAAAGCCAAGCCCCTCATCAATCTGCTGGAACTGCTTCTATTATGGTGCAGCACAGGCGTGTAGATCATCACGATGGTAGCTTCATCTTTCGGGAGTTTTTCCGTGGCTTCACGAAATGCGGCGGCCTCTTCAGGCTTCAGCCTCTCCAGCCTGTCAGACTGCGCATAATCGTAGATAAAATCATTGATCTGCGCAGGATCGAGCGTCAAAGAGATCGTCGGGTGTACGACAATATTGTCCGTCGTGTACTTCTTCAATATCTTCATGGAGAAAGCGAATGCCTCCTGAGGCGGCTTGGCGCCATTGATGCTGACAGGCACAATATCGATCTGCTCGGCATTGACGAGTGCCGAGCTGACCTGCTGGCTGGCTGCACCGCCGTCGAGAGGCTTGGGATCGAGCTTACATCCGGCAAACAGTAACACAGCTGCCAGAAGAGTAATAATATTTTTCATAAGAAACCTTTGTGTATTGGTGCTATCACCACTGGGCATCCGTCAATAGACAATCTCACCCAGATCGATCACCTCTTTCTCCTCTTCAACCCTGAAGACGATATCTTCCCGCTTCTCTTGCTTGTGGCCATATTTCGTATAGATTTCCGCACGGATGACGGTCGGGCCGGCGAGTTTTTGCTGGGAGCTGCCATAGTACTTGACCTTGATCTGATATGGACCCCTGAGTGCTTTTTTGAGCATAAACTCTTCGGGGCCATAGCCTCTTGTCATGTCATTGGAGATTTTGCCGCCATTTCTGGAGATACGGTTGCCATAGTAGGTTTTGATCCCTTCGGGGTCGATCACCCAGAGGTCCATATCGGTATTGTCCGTGCTCCAGTTGATGACGATGCGGATATCCACCGGCATTCGGGCGATCAGTCGGCGGTCGATATGGGAGGTTTTGAGTCGGTGCTTCATAATGAGATGGTTCATCTCGTTGATCGTGACGATCTTGGTACCGCCGAAACGTCCGTCCCAGTTATGTGTGATGATAAACCAGTGCAGATTCAGTGCCCTCTGGTACTTGCCTGCCCGTTCACAGGCCAGCGCCAGATCCCTTGTAGATTGCGGCTCGAAGGGACGCAGTGCTTTGACTTTTCCGAAGAAGTAGAGCGATCGTCCGTCCCAATGATACTCCTGCAGCTTGAAGGCGAAGACACGGATCAACTCACTGTTTTCCGGATCGAGTTCCAGAAGATTGGAGAGGATCAGCAGTGCCCTCTTTTTCATCCCTTTTTTATAAAAATAGTCGGCCATATCGACATAGAAGGCAGGCTCTTCACGATGCGCTTTTCGCAGCTCGAAGTAACGGCTGTAGAGCCGCTTTCGGGGGATGGTATCGAGCCCCTTCAGATATTCAGCATCTGACTGCCACGCCTTGAGTGCGATACGGGGTTGCGCGGCAACTTTGTTGCTATTTTTGCCTGTTTT
>JAOZOG010000122.1:4219-6251 GCA_029933395.1 Sulfurovaceae bacterium
CGATCCCTCAGAGCAGGCGGCGGCACAATCTCGTAACGCACATAGTCCTCTATCCTGTCCAGCACAATGAGGGAGGTAAAGCGTGTCACGATACGGTATTGCTTGGCCAATGTGATGATCTGTTTCTTGTTTCGCTGGTGACGCAGCGAGATATTATCGATCTTGAGCGTCGCCCAGACTCTGGCGATCAGGTCGCTCGACACGGGTTTCTCGATAACAATTTTACGCTTCTCTCCCCCCTGACGATAGGTGATACTCCCTTTCTTGCCGCGTACCCTTCCCAGAATAGCCACACTGTCCCCCAAGTCTTTGACATAGCTATCACTGATGGACCTCGACTGCTTCACGATACGCAGCCGATCATCTCGATCGAGCTTCGACAGTGCATCATCCACACTGATCTGCGAAAGGTCAAGATACCTCCCGCCGCTTCGATAGGCGATATACTTCAACGTATCCGAATCCGAACCGGCAGAGGAGGCGATTGTCGTGACCGGCACACCTTTTCTCAGGTTGATCTGGTCACTGAAATTGTTGATACCGTCACTGAAGAGAAAGGCGCGTGCCATTCCCTCGTCGATACTGAGTTTCGAGAGATCCTGTGCCCCATCGTAATGCAGATTTTCCAGTGCCGCTCTCAGACGGACCCAATTACCGTTGCGGATTTCAAAACTGCCGATCGGGTGACTCTCGATATCGATCGTTTTGAGTTTGACGGCAAAAGTGGTCTCTTTATGGGAAGCGAAGAATCGATCGAGAAAGGCCAGCTCTTTGGCTCTGTCACGTTTCTCCCCACTGAGTGACGTATCCCAGATAATTTCGAGTCGTTCATTTTTCTTTGAGGGAGCCACTGCCTCTTGTGACTGTGCCGCTTTGGACACAACCGCCATAAACCAGTTATGATTGTGAGGTCCTTCCTGCAGGTAGATATCGGCACTGTCGCGTTTCTCGATCGAGAGAACCAATGCTTTGTTGAGCCGCATATCGGATTTGCGGTAACTCAGGTAATATCCCCGCTCCGTATGATCAAATACCTGACTATCAATCGGGCCCGAGAGTTTGACGACAGGCAAGTCGAGGGCAGTAATCTCGATATGCAGAGAGAAATTTGGAATTTTTCGATTGCTGACAAATGGCAACACATATCGATATCTGTCTGCCTTGGAGTGCAATATCTCCTCAACAGTCACCTTGACTTTCTTCGTACCCTTTGCAGGAAGCGGATAGAGCCGCAGTTTGTAGTTGTTGCCTGATGTCTTCTCTATGATCCCCGGATCGACGTTCTGCCGGATGATCGCCTCATAGACACGCTTCGCTTTCGCTTTGTCCACCACTACACTTTCGCGATACACCCCGTCGATATCCAACGCATAACCTACCACCTTCTGCCCCTCCATCAGCGGCAGCTTCAACTCTCCCTCGAGGATGCGGTCATTGGGATTGTAAAACACCATCTCATAAGTCGTCTGCGCGATGGGGCCCGTGATCTTGACCGATACATTAAAATGCTGAAGCACGATCGGCTTCTCTTTGCCCTGCAGTGTCACGACGGGGAATGCTTCCCTGGATGGCCTATGCTGTGAAGACGAAGAGGTAAATCCGCTGGTCAGATCATCCAGTATGTTCGCCGAAGCATTTGTGATACCGAATAACAATATGGCTAGTAATAATAGTAGTAGTAATTTTTTCATCATTTTCCTTTCATGCAAAGTGTAAAACCGTGGTCTCCTCACTCCGATCTGCACATCTATTCATCTCCATCGATCACTCTCGCCCAAACCGTCTTGCCGTTCTTATCCAGCCTGGCAACCAGCGCACCGCTAATAGTCTCTACATTGCCGCACTCCCCCGCAGGTACTTCGGCAGGTGAACCGCTGGGATAAAACAGTTCACTGCCCGCAATATATGTGTTGCCTTTCTTATCCTTCACTCGGTCACTGATCTCGACATCGATACCATTCTTTGGATCGGGCAGCCCCTCGGGAAGATATTTCTCCTCTTTGGCCATCTCTTTTTTCTTGCCAAACTTCGA
>JAOZOG010000479.1 GCA_029933395.1 Sulfurovaceae bacterium
CTCTTCGAAACCGTAGTTGACGACGGCGTTCCAGACGATGTATTCGCCCATCTGCACATCAGGGTAGGAGAGATAGTCTTTGGCGTATTCGACATCGATACCGACACTGAGCCGTTCCGTAGGATAGAGGTCTAGACCTGCCGATGCACGATGTCGGGGGATATTTAGCAACCTCTTTTCGCGAGCATCCTTGGCATCCGTATAGGTATACCCGACACGTAACGCGACGGGTAAAATATCGAAAGCTTTGCGATAAGCGAGGTCTGCCCCTTGGATTTTCGACTTTCCTGCAACGTTTTCGTAATAAAACGTCGTGTTGTTGAAACGAAGCATGTCGGTCACTTCGTTGTAAAAATAGGTCGCTTTCAAGCCGTAGCTTTCCATCGTTGCGTCATAGGAGGTGGAAGTTTCGGGTTTGAGCAACGGTCCGGCCCCAAAGGTGAAATTGTCGTTGTAATACCTCTCGTACATGGAAGGAACGCGGTACGCGTTGCCCACGTTGACGGACATATAAGTATCTTTCCCCCACTGTAGCGCGGCTTTTACCCCGATCTTTCCCGTCGTTTTGTCTTCGAAAGAGTCGTAGTTGTCAAAACGCAGTGCCGCGTTGAAGACAAGGCCTTTCATCATCGTATGCGACAACGAGGCGAAATACCCCCTGTCGGCTTCGTCGTTCATGTCGACATCGTTCCAGGCACTCTCCAACGACTCTTTCCGATAGTTCAAACCGGCATCCACGAAACCGTTTGCGTAATGGAACCGGGTCTTGAAACCGTAATCAACGGTATTGCCCTCGTAGACACCGCTGTCCTGCGTTCTGTCGAAGTCTACCCGGTTGCCGTAAAGGTCGAAGTCGAAACTTTTCCATCTATGGAACAACCTGAGACCATAAATGTCGTTATCGACGGTTTGCAACCCTTTGGAATCGGGATTGTAGGGGTTGTAATACTCGGTATCCGTCACGATTTTGCGATAATTCCCTTCCAGACGTGTCTTGTCGCCAAAATTGACGCCCACTTTGGCGAAATAGGTCCGCTCGATATTGCGGGCGTCGAAAGATGCGTTCACGTGGGGAGGAAAGCCGTCGGTTTTGTAACCGTTGAATCCTACACTAGCATCGAAATTTTCGGATCCGTAGGAGAGGGCCAGGTCGCCCCGATGGGTCGTGTAATTTCCGGCCATCAATCCTCCATTCGCCGAAAAACCCTCTTTTCGAGCCGTTTCTGTAACGATGTTGATCACGCCGCCTCCGGCGTCTGAGCCCCACACGCCCGATTGCGCCCCTTTGATGATCTCGATCTGTTTGACATCGCTCAACGCAAGATGCTCCAGCATCGCATACCCCGTCGTCGAGGTGGGGTCGTCGAGCCGTATGCCGTCGATCATGACGACCACCTGCTCTTTGGCCATGCCTCTTAGCGTAAATCCGCTGCTTTGGCCGGGGCCGCCGTTTTGGGTAATCTGTAGGTCGGGTTGGCCGCGCAACGATTCCAAAACAGTCCGGTAATGCTTTTGGCGAAGTTCTTCGGAGGTGATAACGGTGATGTCGGAGGTTAGACTTTTAAGTCGGGATGGGGAGGGAAG
>JAOZOG010000480.1 GCA_029933395.1 Sulfurovaceae bacterium
ATCTGCTGAACCAGACCAGCAAGATCGCCACGGCGCCCCAGGGAGAACTGGGCGGTAAAAACCCGATGCAAATTGGCTTGGGTACACAAGTAGGCTCGATCACAAAAATTTTCAAACAGGGATCCGTCCAGACGACGGACAAAAACACCGATCTGGCGATTCAGGGTGACGGATTTTTTGTCGTAAGTCCGGATGGAGGCAAAACGTATAAATATTCAAGAAACGGCGATTTCGTTTTTGATGCCAATGGTAATTTTGTCGACAACAATGGATATATCGTACAGGGTTGGGTACGAGACCCGATCTCAGGTCAAATAGATTCAACAGCGCCTATTCAAAACATTACCATTCCTCCTGGTTTGACAACACCGGCCAATGCAACATCAAACGTTTCTTTGAAAGCAAACTTGAATTCGGGTCCATCTATTGAAAATAAATCTCTGATATTCAGTGTAGATGGGAGTGACACAACATACGCAACTGCCATGGAACGGGCAATTTTGCAAGATGGAAATGCCAATGGAGTCGATGAAGAATTGGGATTGGATTTTAAAGTTCTGTTTAATCAACAGGGTGAAAATTTGGCGGTACAAGATGGTGACAACTTTACAATTTCACTGGATGGAGGAGCACCCCAAACTTTCACTTACAGATCATCTTTGCCGAATACAGCCAATGGTGAATTTACTACCACGAGCGACCTTATAGCTGCAATCCAAAACTATTTAGGAACCGATTTCCAGGTTTCTGTGGGATATGATGATGGAACAGGAAAATTGGTAAATGATGGTAAAATTACAATAAAAAATATTTCACCAACAACCCATTCATTAAATGTACAAGAAGGTACGCAAAACAATCCTTTACTTTATAGCATTGTAAGTCCATTGACAGCATCACAGATACAACAAAACGATCAAAAATCGACACAACCTCTTTATGCAGCATCCCATGCATCAAGTATCGATATTTTTGATTCTCTCGGTACAAAACATACTCTTAGATTCGATTTTATAAAAGAATCACAAACGAATACTATTTCACGTTGGAAAATGGTTCTGTCTGTTCCCGAACCTGCTGAAATCAATACAGTAGAACCCAAAAATTTTATGGTAGGTTATATAGAATTCAACAGTGACGGCTCATTAAGTACATATGATCCTCCGACATTGGAATTTACCGCCAATAATGGTTCAGCTCCACGACAACTTGTGACCTTGAATTTGGGAACAGCTGGGCTGTTTGATGGAATGACGAGTTTTGACAATCCATCCAGTACTTCCGGGATCAGTCAGGACGGTTATCCAGGAGGGGACCTCAATGGTATCCGAGTCGATGAAACCGGCACTCTAATCGGTAGTTTCACCAACGGCCGCAGTTTTGGTCTGGCTCAGGTCGCGATGGCAAGCTTCGCCAACAATGAAGGATTGGAATCCGACGGTGGAAATGTATTTGTCCAAACATCAAATTCAGGCGATCCAATCATTGGACAGGCTGCTACAGGCAAACGTGGCTTTATTAATGCCTCTTCCCTCGAAATGTCAAACGTCGACCTCAGCCGCTCGCTGACGAACCTCATCGG
>JAOZOG010000123.1 GCA_029933395.1 Sulfurovaceae bacterium
ATAGAAAGATACAAAGGAAATAGTATGGGAATGGATAGTTTGATCGGTGGTACCATCTGGGATGAGTACAGCCAAAAAGTAACGGAGTTGATGAACAACCCCAAAAATATGGGTGAGATCACCGAAGACCAAGCCAAAGCGATGGGTGCCAAACTGATCGTCGCCGACTTTGGTGCAGAGAGCTGCGGCGATGCGGTGCGTCTCTACTGGGCTGTAGACCCCAAGACAGACAAGATTCTGGAATCCAAATTCAAGAGTTTCGGCTGCGGTACGGCAATCGCCAGTTCCGATACGATGGCGGAACTCTGCCGAGGCAAAACAGTCGATGAAGCGGTCAAGATCACCAATATCGATGTCGAAAAGGCGATGCGTGATACACCCGATGTCCCTGCCGTACCGCCCCAGAAGATGCACTGTTCGGTGATGGCGTACGATGTCATCAAAAAGGCAGCGGCACAGTACAAGGGTGTCGATATGGAGAGCTTCGAAGAGGAGATCATCGTCTGCGAATGCGCCCGTGTCTCCCTCTCCACGCTAAGAGAAGTCATCCGCCTCAACGATTTGACAACTGTCGAACAGATCACAGACTACACCAAAGCCGGTGCTTTCTGTAAATCCTGTATACGCCCCGGTGGCCATGAAGAGAAGGATATCTATCTTGTCGACCTGCTCGAAGAGTACGAAAAAGAGAAGATGGCCAAAGCGGCCGATGCGTCAGGTTCCGGTGCCGATCTCACTTTTGCCGAGATGACGCTGGTACAGAAACTCAAAGCGGTCGACAAGACTGTCGATGACAATATCCGTCAAATGCTCATTATGGACGGTGGCGATATGGAGATCCTCGACATCAAAGAGAACGGTCAGCATATCGATATCTATATCCGATACCTTGGTGCCTGCAACGGCTGTGCCAGTGCCTCCACCGGAACACTCTTCGCCATCGAGAATATCCTCAAAGAGAAGCTTGATGAAAATATCAGGGTTTTGCCGATCTAAACGAATCTCTTCCAAACTTCCTGCGGGCTTCTGCCCGGTTTATGTATCTATTATCTTCTACCTCTGATCAGCCTGTAAATCGACCTGAAGATCACGAAGACAATATAAACAATCAGGGCAAAAACCAGCGGATGCAGAGGGCCGATCCCGTAAGCTCCTGCTTTGGGCAATGCCATCACATGCTCTATCGGATGGCTGAGCCACTCCTGGAAATGCATACCGATCGCCAGAAACAGAAATATACCGAAAAAAATCATCATCTCTTTCTTCATAAAACTTCCTTGTTAAATAATGACATAATCATATCGAAATAGAGGAAATTATTCCAAACTCTTTACTTACAACCGATATAATCCATAGCACATATTCCGGACCAAAGGATAAACAAGAATGCTACAAAAAGAAATGGTCGAAGAGAAACTTACCAAAGTCATCTATCCAGGCTTCACAAAAAGTATTGTGGAGTTTGGCTTTCTCAAAGAGATTACTGTTCGGGAAAATCTTATCTCAATTCTGATCGATATCCCCTCTGCCGCAGAGGAGATCGAGAAGCAGCTCAGAGAGGAGATCGCTACACGCCTCTCTTTTTTGGGAGAGTATCGAATCGATCTCACTGTTACGAAACCGAAGCCGCCCAGAGAGACGAGCTCGCATGGGAAAAATGTCCTGCCCAATATCCAAAACTTTGTGATGGTCAGCAGCGGAAAAGGCGGTGTCGGTAAATCGACTACCACGGTCAATATTGCTATCGCATTGGCACAGCAGGGCAAACGGGTGGGGTTGCTCGATGCCGATATTTATGGGCCCAATATCCCAAGAATGATGGGGATTGAGGGGCAACAGCCTGTTTTCCTGGGCAAAACCATAAAGCCTATCATATCACACGGCATCAAGGTCATGTCTATCGGCTCACTGGTAGAGAGGGGGGCTTCCCTTATCTGGAAGGGGGCGATGGTCACACAGGCGATAGAGCAGATGCTCGAAGATATCGAATGGGGTTCCCTGGATGTCCTGCTCTTTGATATGCCTCCGGGTACAGGAGATGCGCAATTGGCTCTTGCACAAAGCCTGCCTGTGACCTCCGGAGTCTGTGTCACTACCCCTCAGAAAGTGGCTCTGGATGATACGATACGCAGCATGGACATGTTTACACAGCTTCATATACCCATCGCCGGCATTGTCGAAAATATGAGTGGCTTTATCTGTCCCGAGACAGGCAAAGAGTATGATATTTTCGGCAAAGGTACGACACAGCCACTTGCAGATGCCTATCATACAGAAATTCTGGGAGAGATACCGATCGAACCGGCTATCCGAGAGGGAGGAGACAGTGGCCTTCCTATCACAGTTTTGGCTCCAAATTGTGAAACATCCAAACGATATCAGGAGATTGCTTCTAAACTCTGGAACACTTTGCAAAAGGTCAATGAAGAGGGTGGAGTAAATAATGAGGCGATTCAGCCTACTATTTTTTAGCGGAAAATTCTAACTTTTTTAGAACGATACAGAGTAGCCTGAAGGCCACTCTGCCAAAGATCAATGCTGCTCGTCAGCATCCAGATTGAAGAGTTTGCTTCCTACATAGTAGAGAAGCAGACAAAGCCCCAGTCCACCCAGAGAGATCATAATCTCTGTACCACTCGGGAAGTAGTGAACCCATTCGGGAGAGAGCTGATACTCTCTGATCTTCATCATCTGCAGCGGCTTGAGCTGTGTATCGTGGACTAGGTTGTATCGCATAAAGAAGATACCAACCATACCGCTCGCGGAAGCCCAGACCATACCATTGATATTCTTGCCCATATCTTTCAGAATGATATAGAGAGGGATCAGCATTGCCAGGATCACCTCGGCCCAGAATGTCCAGCTGCCCAGAATATGTACTGCAACTTCAGAACGGTTTGGCATACCGCCATAGATATCGGTCAGCATCTTCCACGTTACAAAGAAGATCAGGATAGAGATCAGCAATCCCTGGATCTTCGCCAAGCCTGTCAGCATCTTTTTCGCATTTTCAGGAAACTCCATCTTATATCTCCAACCCATAATGAGGAAGGAGATAAAGATACCCGTGATGAAGGCCGTCAAGATAAAGTAAGTTGGATAGAAAACACCGTTTGAAATCGGTCTGGCATTGAGGAAACCAAAGACAGAACCAAGGTTGGAGTGTGCTGCAAGTCCCACCAGAAGACCGGTCAAACCAAAGATCTTGGCATTCTTCATATCATGCTTGAGAAGGAAGACAAACTCGATGATCATAAAGGTCAGATAAAGTCCATAGAGTGTACCCATCCACCAGATCGCCGAAGTCAGTCCTGGACTCAATACATTGTAAATCATCATCGTAACAGGGTGCCCTATCTCGAAAGCGATCACGGCAAAACCGGCCATAATTGTCACAATCGAACCAAAGATCGCTCTTTTGGAGATCATCTCATAATCTTTGAAACCAAAGACATCACCCAAAGAACCGACAATACACAAACCTGTCGAACTGACGACAAAGAAGATGTAGACTGCAATCAAAAGACCCCATGGGTGCTCTCTGGTGACATTGTAGGCATGATGACCATGCATCAGATAAGTTGCAACACCGATTACAAACATAGCCAAAAATGCCAAGATCACAACTGCCAAAAGCTTGTTGCGCGGTGTTTTTTCATAATTCAATAAATCCTTCATTCCTATTTTGTTGTAAGGAATGGTAGAGGCAAACGCTTTCGCTTTCGCTATCAAGCCTGTCTCTTCTGTTTTTTCTACTGTTTCTGCCATCATGCACTCCTTATGTTAGATAGAATAATTTTGGTTTGGTGCCCAGGTTTGCTTTGAGCGAGAAGTGTTCTCTCGTTCTCAACAGTTCGCTGATTTCACTGTCGTAATCATCAAGATCACCAAAGGTTCGTACTTTTGTCGGGCAGGTATTTTGACACGCCGTGGTTGTCTCACCCCGCGCCAGTCTCGTATCGGAACAGAAAGTACACTTATCCACCGTCATCGTTCTGTCGTCGACATAACGTGCATCGTAAGGACAGGCATTCATACAGTAGCTGCAGAGAATACACTTGTCACTGTTGACGCGCACCACATGATTTTCATCATAGTATGTCGCGTTTGTAGGACATACTTCCTGACAAGGTGCCGCATCACAATGTTGACATTGACTCGGCAAAAATGCAGCCGAAGCGATATCCAGAAGCGGCCACTCACCCTTTACATCATTGGCGCCTACCCAGATTCTATGCTTGTCGGCACCCAGAAGTACGCCATTCTCTTCTTTACAGGCGACTTCACATGCTTTACAATTGATACAATTTTTGTAATCCAGCGCCATTCCATATCTTGCCATAATTACACCTTCCTTATTTCTACATTGGTTTCATGCATTGATGCTGCACCATACACAGGTTCAATATGATCCTCGATGACCGCATTGTCATTTCCACCATTCTTGTATGCCCACGTCAACGCCTCACTCTCTTCACCAAATCCATGAACAAAGAAGATTGTATTCGGCCCGACCTTTTCTGTCGGATAGGCTTTGAGTTTTGTCTTGCCGGCACTGCTCGACACCTCGATCATATCACCAAATTCGATTCCTTTTTTCTTGGCAACACGTCTGTTGATCCAGAGGTAGTTCTCCATAATGAGATCTCTGAGCATCGCATTGTTGGAAGTACCGCTTTGCGTAAACTGCGCATGTCGTCCCGTCAAGAGTCTGAATTTTCCATCGGGCACAGTGAAGTTGTACTCATCTCTCCAGACCGGCATAGGGTCGACACCTTTTTTTGCCATGTTTGGAAGATTGCACTCCACTTTTTTGCTCGGTGTTTTTGGCTTACCGCCGTTCACGCTGTAGGCTTTCTCTTTTTCAGGATAGTACTGATGCTCATTGGCAGAGATCTGTTTGAAATACTTATCCATATCAGGATAGAAGACTCCATGCTCTTCCAGAGCTTTGACAGCCTCCTCACCATAGACACTTTCGACCATATGTCTATTGATCTCTTCCTGAGAGTGTTCAAACGGCTTTGTCAGATCAAACTCTTCATAGACTTCCGCTGCTCTCTGTTCAGGAGTTTTTTTATCGTCACCTTCGCCCAGGTCAGCCAACTCCTCTTTGACATCATCATCATATTTTTTTGTGATCTCGAAGAGTGGCATAGATATCTTCTCAGTCAAACCTTTCATAATCTCCATGACCGGCTTTGTCTCGAACATCGGATCGACAACTTTGTTTCTCTGAGCGATAGAGGGCTCGACCCCTCCAAATGTTTTGACCGGGTCAGTTCTTTCCAGGTAGGTACACTCAGGCAGTACGACGTCGGCATACATCACTGTATCGCTCGGCATCGTATCGATCGAAACGACCAGTTCCATCTTTTTCAGCATTTGGGCCGTTTTTTCGGTATTGGGCATATTCATCATCGGATTATGCTTGTAGATAAACATTCCCCGGACTTTGTAAGGCATATGCCCTTCCAAAAATCTGTTTCTCCACGCGATCCAGGATCCGCCACCGCTGACGACTGCACAATCAGAGTAACCAGAATGTCCTTTTGCCGGATGCTTCTCTTTTTCGATCGCCCTGGCTTCCGCTCTGGCATAGATAGGCTCAAGCCCCTCGTGCTTGCCAAGTTTAAGTTTTTTACCGAAGACCAATCCGCCCTTGGTATCGATACCGCCACTCAATCCCTGGAAGATAGCCATCGCACGACGCAGCTGAAAATCATTGTCGGCAAATGTACTTCTTCTTCCCGGATAGTAGACAGCTTTGGGTGCATGTGCCATAAATTCTCTGGCTATCTGATAGATATCTTTGGCTTTGATACCGGTGATTTTTTCTGCCCACTCAGGTGTGTATTTATTCCCTATGACACTTTTGCTGTATTCGTCAAATCCATTGAAGTTTTCAGCAACATACTTTTTGTCATACAGCTCTTCTGTCAACACCACATAGGTCAAAGCCAATACAAATGCCAGGTCTGTTCCCGGATTGATCGCCAGCCATTTATCTGCTTTGGCGGCCGTATTGGTAAATCGTGGATCGATACAGATCAGTTTCGCACCCCGTCCTTTGGTCCGCTTGAATCCATCCATCGTGTCAGGTGTTACGATCGCTTCCGCTCTGTTGGCACCTGCCATGATGATGTATTCTGCATTCTCCAGATCTGCCGCTGCGTAACCGCCCAGTGTTACACCGTAACCGGAGATGACTG
>JAOZOG010000013.1:0-11492 GCA_029933395.1 Sulfurovaceae bacterium
TATTGTACCTCATTACAATCTTGAGAAATATCCAAATCAAAGGCTGTTTATTATGAGTATAAGAGGCTATACCTACTATGTACCTTTTGTAGAGGATGATGAAAAAGTTTTTTTGAAAAATATCATACCAAGTAGGAAATATCATAAAAAATACAAAAAGGATGGTGAATGAACAGGGTGATAACAGATGAAGAGAATGAAATTATCAACTATATAGAAAATGAAAATGCTGAGAGTGTGCCAAATGTCAAAGAGGAGATGTCCAGATATCAATCGATGGCAAAAGAGCATATTTCGAAAAAAAAAGCAATCAGTATCCGATTGCCGGAAAGCGACTTGTATCTTTTGAAACAAAAGGCGCTTGCGGCGGGAATCAGTTATCAAAATATCATTCAGTCACTGATTCACCAATATACTCATGATAAGATCAAAGCGAGTTTGTAGTATCTTTTTTGGATAGTAAGTATAATATGATAATGAAGTATAAGGTGAAAATGTGACAGAGCGTTACCCAACCAAAAAAATCTATGTCGGTGATGTCGCTATCGGTGGTGATGCACCGATCTCGGTACAGTCGATGACCTACAGCAGTACCCACGATGTCGAAGCGACGGTGGAGCAGATCAACAGGCTGCATTTTGCCGGATGCGATATCGTGCGTGTGGCAGTGCCTCAGATGCAGGATGCACTGGCACTCAAAGAGATCAAAGAGCGCATCTCCATTCCCTTGGTGGCAGATATCCATTTTCATTACAAATTGGCACTGGAGGCGGCGAAGTGGGTGGACTGTATCCGTTTCAATCCGGGAAATATCGGAGAGAAGTCGCGTATCAAAGAGATCGTCAAGGCGTGTCAGGATCGAAATCTTCCAATCCGTATCGGGGTGAATTCCGGTTCACTGGAGAAAGAGTTCGATGACAAATATGGACCGACGGCAGAGGGAATGGTGGCTTCGGCGGAATATAATATCAAATTCCTGGAGGATCTGGGATTTACTGATATTAAAGTCTCGCTCAAAGCCAGTGATGTGCAGCGAACAGTGGATGCCTACCGGATGCTGCGCCCCAGAAACAATTACCCTTTTCATCTGGGTGTGACGGAGGCGGGGACACTTTTTCATGCGACGGTGAAGTCTTCTATTGGATTGGGTACTCTGCTGCTGGATGGGATCGGGGATACGATGCGTGTCTCTATTACTGGCGAGCTCGAAGAGGAGATCAAAGTCGCCCGGGCGATTTTGAAAGATAGCGGACGAGCGACAGACGGGCTCAATATCATCTCCTGCCCCACCTGTGGCCGCATCGAGGCTGATCTTGTTTCCGCCGTGGCAGAAGTGGAAGAGCGAACAGCCCATATCAAAACACCGATGGATGTCTCTGTGATGGGGTGTGTCGTCAATGCGATCGGGGAAGCCAAGCATGCCGATGTGGCGATCGCGTATGGCAAGGGGAGTGGCCTGGTGATGGTCAAAGGCGAGGTGGTTGCCAAATTGCCCGAGAAGGAGCTGGTGGACCGTTTCGTCGAAGAGGTGGAGAAGTTCGCTTCGCAAATTTCTGAGTGAAGAACTAAGAGTGAAGAACGAAGAGTTCTGGTATGCTTTCCTTCCGGAAAGCTTTTATGAAATTGAGGTAAATATGTCACATAATATAACAGTTTCGCAGGGCGAAACATTCATCCATGCTTCACGCTTCACGCTTCACGCTTCACTTTTTCCACCAAAGGATCTTTGATGGAAAACATGTACAATCTGAATATCGAAAGGGCTGTCCTCTCTGCTATCATTTTCGATCCGGAGATCTATGAGGAGATTGCAGCGAAACTGAGGCCGCATGATTTTTATCTTCCTTTTCATCAGTATCTTTTCACGGCGATGGAGACACTGGTAGCGGAAGAGAAGCCGATCGATGAGGAGTTTTTGCGCTCCAAGCTGATATCGATGGGGAAATTCGATGAAGCGGCGATGATCGATGTCCTCTCTGCCAATCCAATCTCCAATACCTCCGCCTACCTGAGTGAGATCAAGGCCAAATCGAGCAAAAGAGCACTGGCAACACTGGCGACAGAGATCAAGAAAGTGACGATCGAAGATGATTTGCCGGCAGAGGAGATCATGAATCTTGTGGAGAAAAAACTCTACGAGATTACCCAGAACAGCACCAGTGAAGACTTCCGGAACTCCAGAGATATTACATTGGATATGATGGAGGAGATCAAGCGGCTCAAAGCGCTTGGCAACTCCAAACTGATCGGTACCGATACCGGATTTCGCAATCTCAATGACAAAACCAGTGGTTTTGGCAAGGGGGACCTGGTCATTATCGCAGCGAGACCGGCGATGGGAAAAACTGCTTTGGTACTCAATATGGCACTCAAGGCGATCGAGCGTGATGAGGGGGTGGCATTTTTCTCTCTGGAGATGCCGGCCGAACAGCTGATGCTCCGGATGCTCTCCGCCAAGACATCGATCCCGCTTCAGGCGTTGCGGGTCGGAGACCTCAAGGATGAGCAGTGGAGTCAGTTTTCGGCTGCGGTGGATGATATTTCCCAAAAAAAACTCTTTGTGGACGATGGGGGATATGCGACGATCCACCATGTGCGCTCCAAACTGCGCAAGCTCAAGTCACAGCACCCTGAAATCTCTGTCGCGATCATCGACTATCTGCAGTTGATGAGTGGTGAAGGCGGCAGAGAGGGGCGTCAACAGGAGATTTCGGAGATTTCCCGAGGGCTCAAGCAGTTGGCCAGGGAGCTCGATATGCCGATCGTCGCACTCTCTCAGCTCAACCGTTCACTGGAGTCACGCGACAACAAGCGGCCTATGCTGAGTGACCTGCGGGAATCGGGAGCGATCGAGCAGGATGCCGATATCATCCTTTTTGTCTATCGCGACGATGTCTACCGTGAAGCCCAGGAGAAAGAGAAGGAGATGCGCGCCAAGGCAGAGGGCAAGGAGTATCAGAGCAACTTCCGAAAGAAATCCGAAGAGGAGGCAGAGATCATTATCGGGAAGCAGCGGAACGGGCCGACAGGTACGGTCGATCTGATTTTCCAGAAGAATTTCACCCGTTTTGTCGATGCGTCTCCGACTGCCGCCTTTGAGGTGATCTATGAAGAGGGAAATATCGATATGCGTGAAGGAACGATCGAGCTACCTCCTATCTAGCCACCAGCTTTTGGACCTGAGTAGCGTATGATTTTGGAGAAGCCGCCTCTTTTTGAGAATCGTAAAGAATTCCTGCTTGTTTCCGGGATGCTTCTGGCGATTATCTGTTTTCGGCTCTTTCTGCTGTATGGCGACTATCGGGAGTTTATCTCCAAACCTTTTTATTATACCAACGCAACAGTTTTGATGGAGTACAGCAAGAGGGGTAGCGGTAAATCCTACCAGGTGTTGAAACTCTGCGACAGAGAAGGAAGGACGTTTTATACGACGTCTCATTCCAGGAAGCAATTTGCCGGAAAAATGGTTCGGGTGAAGATGTTTCCAGACGATTCTATCAGCTTTATGGATTATCTGGGGACTTTCTATGTCAAAACGGTACTGAAGCAAAGGGAAGAGCGCCCCCTCGCAGAAAAAGAGAAGCTTTTGGAAGAGATCGCATCGCAGCACAAAAACAATGATATAGCAGCATTTTATCAGGCAATTTTTCTGGCGACACCGCTACCCAAAAATCTCAGAGAGAAGATCTCGGGGCTTGGGATAAGCCACCTGGTGGCACTCAGTGGTTTTCATCTGACGATTTTGTGGGGATTGGTTTACGGATTGTTGAGCCTGCTCTATCGACCGCTGCAGCAGCGATGGTTTCCCTATCGTTTTATGCTGCTGGATCTGGGTATGGTGACACTTGGTGTGCTGGGGGCCTATCTCTGGTTTGTTGATTTCCCGCCTTCGCTTTTGCGCTCCTATGCGATGCTGACGATGGCATGGTTGATGCTGTTGCTCGGCCTGGAGCTGCTGAGTTTTGAATTTCTGACTTTTGTCGTGTTGCTGCTTCTGGCACTTTTTCCCGACTTGATCGCGTCACTGGGATTCTGGTTTTCGGTCACTGGAGTCTTCTATATTTATCTGCTGATCTACTGGGGTCAGAAGAGCGGTACATTTTGGTCCAACAAGTGGGCAATTACCCTTTTCTCTATTCCTGTGGGGATATTCATCCTGATGCTGCCGGTAGTGCATAGTGTTTTTGGGATGACATCCCCATGGCAGCTTTTGAGCCCTCTGCTTTCGCTGCTTTTTGCACTCTTTTATCCATTGGTGATTGGGTTGCATCTGCTTGGTTTGGGGGATCTGTTTGATAGTGCTTTGTTGTGGCTCTTTTCACTCCCCTCGGAGTATCAGGAGCATCTTTTGCCCGCCTGGGCAGTTGGAGTCTATCTGCTGTTTTCTATAGGCGCGATCTGGAATCGAACCCTTTTTGCATTGACTTTGGGGTCAGCTTTTCTCTATCTTTCGTATCTCTTTCTCTTTGTCCAGTAGGTAGCAAAACCGCAACCCGTAGAGAAAAATCGCCCAGGAGATATAGATCCAGAGAAAGAAAAAGAGAAGAATACTGATGCTGCCGTAGACGCTGGTATAGGTTTTGTTGCTGGTGACATAGAAGATGAAACCGCTTTTGGCAAGATACCAGATAGAGGATGCGGCAAAAGAGCTGGCGACAGCGGCGATCTTGGAGATCTTTTTGTGTGCGGAGAGTTGATAGGAGATATAGAACATCCCCCAGATGACAAGAAACGGAAAGAAGTAGTAGATGTGGATGACGCTGGTGATTTCACTTTTGTTGAGATAGTGCTGGATGAGTGAAGAGAGATAGAAGGAGGCACCCAGCATTACGGGGACGATGATCACCAGACCGATATAGGTTGCCAGCGCCTCCCAGATCGTCCGTCTTTTGGTTTCGAAAATATCGTTGACGACAAAGTCATAATCTTTGAAAAACATAATGGCAGCGATCAGGACATAGGCTGCCCCCATAATACCCAGCTTGCCGGAGTTTTCGACGAACTGATCGATATGCGACATAATCTCCTGTGAATCGGTTGGTAGAAAATTTTTGAAAAGCAGGTCATGTATCTGGTTATAAAGGGAATCGAAAACAGGCAGAGAGGTAAAGATCGCCAAAAGAATGACGAGGATAGGGATAATGGCAAAAAGGGTATTCCAGCTCATACTTGAGGCGTAGTACCCAATCCGATCATCGAAGAGCGCCTTGGCAAAATCACGAAAGAAGATATAGCCGAGCCTTCTCTCCTTTGTCTGACTAAGCTTTTCCTGCATATCCATGTTCCGGCAGCCCCATTTTCCCCGGATTGAGAATGTTGTTGGGATCAAATGCCTGCTTGATGTCTCTGAAGAGTGCCAGCTCCAGAGGGCTGAAGGCGATCTGCATAAAAGGCGCCTTGCTGGTGCCGATCCCATGTTCGCCACTGAGTGTGCCTCCCATTTCGACGACAAGCTCGAAGATCTCTTCGATCGCGTGATGGCCATCTTCGAGCTCTTTGGGGTTGCTGCCGTCGACCATCACATTGACGTGGATATTGCCGTCACCGGCATGACCGAAGCAGGGTACTTTGAAGCCATACTTTTCTCCGATGGCATAGATACGGGTCAGCGCCTCGGGGAGCATACTGCGCGGTACGGAGATATCCTCATTGAGTTTTTTGCTCCCAAAGATCGTGATCGAGGGAGAAGCGTTGCGTCTGGCGTACCAGAGTTTGTCGCGTGCTTCACCATACTCTGCGACGACAAAATCCTGCGCACCATTCTCTTTAAATGAAGCTTCAAGAATCTCCAGTTGCAGGTCAACCTCCTGCGTGACATTGCCATCGACATCACCAATCAGCAGTGCACCGGCATCTTCCGGAAGTTCGACGCCCAACTTCTCTTTGAGTGCCTCGACGACCAGGCTGTCGAGAAACTCCATCGCGACAGGATTGGCACCCGATGCGAGAGATTTGAAGACGGCATTCATCGCATCTTCGACAGAGGGGAAGATGCCCATATAGGCTTTGGTGAATTTGGGTTTTGGAATGAGCTTGAGTGTGATCTCCGTGATGACTGCCAGAGTCCCTTCGCTCGCGATCAAAATACCCGCGATATTGTAGCCTGCTACATCCTTGATCGTGCGTTTGCCGGCGCGGATGATGTCACCATTGGGACGTACGGCACGCAGCGCCATCACATAATCCTTGGTGATACCATATTTGGCGGCACGCATTCCACCCGCATTTTCGCTGACATTACCACCGAGTGTCGAGTACTCTTCGCTGGCTGGATCGGGCGGATAGAAGAGGCCGACCGCTTCGACCGCTTTTTGCAGATCCATATTGACGACACCGGGCTGAACGACAGCAACCATATTTTCCATATCGATCTCGAGAATTTTGTTCATATGTTTCTCGAGTGCGAGGATGATGCCCCCGTTGGCAGGCAGGGCACCGCCGGTGAAGCCCGAGCCTGCGCCACGTGGTGTGATCACGATACCGTGGTGATTACAGTAGACCAGAATACGGCTGATATCCTCCTCGTCTCTGGGGAAAAGGACAGCATCGGGCTCATAACGGGTACGTGTCGCGTCATAACTGTAAGCGATGAGATGCGCTTTGTCACTGTAGACGTTTTCCTCTCCGACGATCTCCCGGAAGGTTTGGAGATGTTTTGGGTCGATCATCGGATTGACTTCATTAGTTGGTAGTAGGTTCCGCTCGCTTTCCTGGAGAACCAACCTGCCTTGATCTTGCCAAGCCGCATATAGAAAGGAAACTGGCCTTTTGCCGGCAGACCGCTGATCGCCTTTTGGGAGACATAGCGTCTGCTGATGGGGTCGTACAGTATCGCTTTGTTTTGCTGGACGATATAGATCAATCCGACCTGATACTCATTGGCAAATTTTTGGAGATTATCCTTCGTGGGATATTGATCTCCTTCCTGGGAGAGAAACATCGCAAAGAGATCAGGGTGGATCCAGTTTTTGTTCGCCGAGCCTGTGATTCTGGCGTAGGTATTGGCATCGGGCGCAAGAAGCAGAATGTTGTTGTAGAGGTAGCCGCCGATGACTTTGTCGTGAATGCGTACTTTGGGTTTGACAGCAGGAAGTTCGTCATGCTGTATCGGCTCATTATGGATCAGTGTGCCGCTGTTTCCACTGTTGTATCTCAGGTAACTCGTGATGGCCTGGAGATCTTTCCCGTAGTTGTGTATGATGACACCACTCATCCCTTTGGCGGGAAAAGCACGTGTCAATGTAACGCTCCTGCCTTTGATGCCGGCAACGCTGCTCTGGACCGTTGGGGGATAAAAGTCCGCCATAAGCGGCAGGACGGAGAGGAGAAAAGCAACTAAAATACTACGCATAAAAATCCTTTGGTTCAAAAACGATATAAGAAGATTATACTTTATGAAGATTAAAAATCTATCATTCTCCCGGGACAATTAACCATCTTTTGCTATAATGGCCTACTAATTTATTGTGCGGATTGGAGGGGTGATACGAATGTTGGCCTGCAAAAGATGCACAGGAGCGCTATGAAAACCCTGATTCTCTTTATCGTTCTGGTATCGTCACTGCTGGGTGCAAGGGCCGTCGAGACGCGCTGGCTGAAAGGACAGTCGTTTACCGGCTACCTTGCGGACCGCAATGCTTCCATCGGCCTGATCCGAAATCTTGATGAAGACGACAGAAAACTTCTGACCGATATCGAGGGCGGTGTGAAATTTTACGAGCTCTTTGACGAAGATGGAACCCTCCTGCAGTCCCTCATCCCGATTGGTGAAGAGATGCAGATCCAGATCGTTCGTGATGGGGAGGGTGGACACTACTCGTTCGATATCGTACCGATCAATTATGTCGAGCGTGAACACAAAGTGCTCATCTCCATACAATCCAATCCACACTCCGATGTCAGCCGAGCCACCAATAACTATCGGCTGGCAGATAAAGTCTACTACTTTTTCAAGAACCACGTCGATTGTCGGAAACTGCACAAAAACGACAAGCTGGCGATGATCTATACCCAAAAAGAGCGCCTGGGAAAACCCTTCGGCTCGCCGGATATCAAAATCGCGATGATCGAAACAGGAAAGAAGCGCTCATTCCTCTATGCCGATGAGGAGGGGGTGCCATTCATTGACAGTTGCAAAACGGTAACCTATGATGCCAAAGGAAATCCCGTCACGGCTGCTGAGATCCGAAAACTCAAGCGCAAACAGAGGTTTGGTATGCCTCTGCGCCATGTCCGGATCACTTCCCGCTTCACCTACAAAAGATGGCATCCGATACTCCATCGCTACAGACCCCATCTTGGGGTCGACTTCGGTGCCAGGAGAGGAACACCACTTCTGGCTGTCAATGATGGCAAAGTGATTTTTGCAGGACGAAAAGGGGGCTATGGCAAGGTCGTGAAGATCAAGCACAGGGGCGGCTATGTCTCCCTCTACGCACACCAGAGCCGCATTCGGGCCAAAAAAGGTCAGAAGGTCAAAAAAGGTCAGGTGATCGGCTATGTGGGAAGCACAGGCCGCAGTACCGGGCCGCATCTGCACTTTGGACTCTACAAGAACGGGCGGGCGATTGACCCGTTGAAAGTACTCAAAAAGAAGAGCAGCGGCAGACTCCAGAGATTCATCACGAAAAAGATCGAGATCAAAGGTGCCAAACGAAACAGAGCCAGAGTGATCAAAATGCTTGAAAATCCACCGGAGAACTACAAGTGGGAGACGATCAAAGCAAATTTTGTTCTGGTCAAAGAGAGAGCTGCGTACGAGCAGCAGGAAAAGGGTAGCTGATGCTGGAAGAGACGATACATTTAGAAGAGTCGAAATCACTGCTGGATGCGTTGATAGAGAAGCCGGAAAAATTCAAAGAGTACCACGCCAACGAAATTGCCAAAATCCTCAAAGAGATTTACAATCAGGAGGGGCTGGAATCCTTCCTGGGCTATACACGCGCGATTCCCGAAGAGTACCTGGGCGAAGTCCTGCTGGAGTTGCCTGAGAATATCAAAGATGAGGCGCTTCATGAACTCTCCGCCAGTAAGTTGGCAGAGGTCGTCGATGAGCTTGATTCGGATGATGCTGCCGACTTGATGCAGGATATCGAAGAGATAGACAGCGAGAAAGAGCAGGAGGTTCTCTCCGGTCTTGACAAAGAGGATATCGAGGATATCAAACGCCTCAAGAAATATGAAGAGGATGAGGCTGGTTCGATTATGCAGACTGAGCTTTTTTCTGCACAACTCGATGAGACGATCGGGGAGGCCGTCGAGCGCCTGAAGAAACTCAAGCGTGAAGAGGACCTGGACAATATTCATCAGGTTTTTATCGTCGACAAGTTCAATATGCTGATCGGCGTCATCATGCTCGAAGATATCATCACCTATGACTTCGACAAAAAATTCAGGGACTACTTCGACAAGACACACAAGATGATTCAGACGGTCAGGGCGACGGACAAGATCAGTGATGTGGTCCATATCTTTTCCGACTACGACCTGGTCGTTCTCCCTGTGGTGGATAACCACGGCGTATTGGTAGGGCGTATCACTTCTGATGATATTTATGACATCATCGAAGAGCAGGCAACGGATCAAATCTATAAGATGGCCGGAGTCGATGATGAGACGGAAGAGGACAAAGACATCGCCTCTATCACCAAAAAACGCGGCATCTGGCTGGGTATCAACCTCATTACGGCGATTCTGGCCTCTCTGGTGATCGGGCTTTTTGACGAGACGATCCAGAAGTATGTCGCTTTGGCGGTCCTGATGCCGATCGTTGCTTCGATGGGCGGTAACGCGGGCACACAGTCTCTGACCATTATGGTGCGGCAGATCGCACTGGGTGAGATGACATGGTCGGAAGCCAGAGAGTCGGTAAAGCAGGAGATTATCGTGGCCCTGTTGAATGGATTGATCTTTGCTGTCCTGATGGGGGTGATCGCACTCTTCTGGTTCCACGATCACAGGCTGGGGATCGTGATCGGACTGGCTATGGTGATCAACCTTTTGGCAGCCGGTTTTTTCGGTGCACTGATTCCGCTGGGACTTAAAAAAATCGGGACAGACCCTGCCGTGGCGAGTACGGTACTTTTGACGACGGTGACGGATGTTCTGGGCTTCTTCGCTTTTCTGGGATTGGCGAAGATTATTTTAGCTTGATCCGGACACAAGAAAAAAGGCAGAGTATGATGCAGAATATCATCGAAAATTTCAGAGAAGAGCCGCTAAGTAACCCCCGTTTTGTCTATACCTCCCTGGCAAAGTTCAAGCAGAATGGCATCGAAAAAGATTGGGAGATCGTCAAGGCCCATGACAGTGTAGCGATCCTGATCTATCACCGTGAACACGACAGGTTGGTGCTGGTGAAGCAGTTTCGTCCCGCAGTCTATCTCCACAACGACAACGGAATGACAATCGAGCTCTGTGCCGGTATCGTAGACAAAGAGCTGTCCCTGCAAGAGATCGCACGTGAGGAGATCGAAGAGGAGTGTGGCTACCGGGTACCTGTCGAGAATGTAGAGAAGATCACCTCCTTCTATACCTCAGTCGGTTTTGCCGGAAGCAAACAGACACTCTATTATGTTGAGGTGGATGAGGGGATGAAGGTTTCCGAGGGTGGCGGCATCGACAATGAGATGATCGAAGTGATAGAGATGCCTATACCGGAAGCAAAAGCATTTGTCTATGATGAATCGATCGCCAAGACACCGGGATTGATGTTTGCGTTTATGTGGTGGTTTGCAACAAAGGAAAACCGGTCGGAATAACGACCATATACGCATTTTGAAGTGATTTTTGGGTTTCTCTTCCCCGTCTTACTTTTTCGCTGTAAGCCGTTTTTCGTAGACATAGGCATAAAGTACCGGGAGATAGATGAGGTTGAGCACTGTTCCCCAGGCCAGTCCGAATCCCAGTGCGATCGCCATCGGCTGGAAGATAGCGGCTTGTCCGGTAGGGAAGAAGATCAACGTGGAGAGGCCGACCAGCGTCGTGACTGAGGTGAGCACGATAGGGCGGAAGCGTTTGGCGGCAAGTGTATAGATATCTTCGATCGAGCGCGCCGCCTTGAGTGTGACGAGCATAATGATCCCATCGTTGATGACGACACCCGCCAGCCCAAGCATCCCGACCAGCGACGGCATTCCCAGATTGATATCGAGCAGCATATTACCGGCCATCACGCCCAGCATAGAGAAGGGGATCACTGAGAGGAGCATAAAGGTCTGGCGAAAAGAGTTGAGCAGGGCCAGCATCGAAAGCATAATCAGCAGGATAGCCAGCAGGGTAGCGGAGAGCATATCGCTCTTGAGTTCCGCTTTTTTCTCCTTCTCCCCCTTCTGTACGATTCGGATTCCTTTTGCCTCAATTTTTTTCAGAATAGGGTCAAGTCTGTGCAATACTTCGTCAGCAGTAACGATTTTCGGATCGATATTGGCAAAAAGATAGAAGTTTTTGACGCCGTTATCTTTGGTGACCTTCTCGAAGGCTTTGACCGACTG
>JAOZOG010000013.1:11592-21054 GCA_029933395.1 Sulfurovaceae bacterium
AGCTTGATCTCGTCGATGCCGAACTGGATATTGTCCGTGACGGTGATGACACCCGGAATGGCGTTGAGTTTCTCTTCGAGTGCATGAATAGATGTGATGACAGCCTGGTTATCATCCGAGATCAGGCCGATTTTGATGTCTGCCTTGATCGGTCCGACCTTGTTCTGGACGATAGCGAGATCGCGCAGGCCGAAGCGCTCTTTGTAGTGCTGTGTTTCGAGGAAATGGTCAAGTCGTTTGGAGATGATCCGGGACTTCTCCTCGCGTGTCCGCCCCGCTTTGTCATAGTAGAAAGAGAGATAGGGGGTGATATAGCGATCGACGACATTCTGGGCTTTGAGTTTCTCCAGTTCCAGTGTGATATCTCCGACGTAGGGGTAGGTTTCGCTATTGGAAGCACTGTCTCTGCGCCATCCTGCGACACTGCCGACATGTTTGATGTAGAACTCTTTGCGATGTGCATAGAGATCTCTCTGGATAGCCAGGAGGATTTCGTTCATCTTTTCGACACTGGTATTGACATCGGCTTTGACGGCGATATGGATCGTTTTGGAGTCGAAGCGCGGAAACATTTGAAATTTGCTCATTTTGAAGCTCGCGACCGTCAGTAGCGGTACAATGATGACAAAAACAAGAAGAAAGCTTTTGCGGTATCGCATAATGTGATGAATAAGCAGGCTGTAGAGACGGTTGGACGCGGCCCAGGAGTGTATCTTCTCTCCGGGCTTGAGGGTGTGGGCGGCATGAATGGGCAGAAAGATGAAGGCTTCGATCAGTGAGGCAACCACCAGGGCTGAGACAGCGATGGGGACCAGCTTCATCACCTCTCCCATTTTTCCCGAGATCATCAGAGCAGGGAGAAAAGCGAAGATCGTCGTCAGGGATGCGATGGTGACGGGAGCCGCCATCTCTTTGGCGCCGCGAATCGCAGCCTCTTTGGCGGCGTAGCCCTTTTCGATGTACTGCTGGATGTTTTCACTCACGACGATCGCGTCGTCGACGATGATCCCCAGTGCGATCAGGACGCCGACCAGGGAAATCATATTGATACTGTAGCCCATCACATAGAGCGCGAAGGCACCCATCAAAAAAGAGGTCGGAATCCCAAGTGCGATGATGAATGCCATACGGGAATTGATCAGCCAGGCAACCAGCAGCGAAATGATGATCAGGCCCAGCAGAATATTGGAGACGACGATATTGAGACGGTCACGAATACGCTCGGAGCGGTCGTTGTGGATATAGGCTTCTATATCCGGGTGAGCCTTTTGAAAATCAGCGAGTACTGCAGCCGCTCGTTCTGCCAGCTCGATGGCATTGCCCTTCTCATCCTGCTTGACGATGATATTGAGTGCCGGTTTGGTATCCATCAGGAAGAGTGTCTGGGCATCCTCATAGTGTTTCGTGATCGTCGCGATGTCTTTGAGGTAGAGGAGTTTGCCATCGACTTTGATGAGGGTGTTGCCCCATTCCGCTGCACTCTTCTTGCCGTTGGCGGTCGAAAGATAGAAGAAGCCTTTGCGTATATCTTCTACCTTTCCGACAGGAAAGATAAAGGAGAGGCGGCTCAGCGCGGCGATGACACTCTCCTCCTTCAATCCCAGTGCCCGGATTTTTTCGGTATGGAGCTGTACATCGTAGTAGATATCCGAATCTCCGTAGATCTCTACTTCCGAGATGTATTTGATCGCACTCAGCCGTTCTTTGAGTCTCTGTGCCAGTGCTTTGAGCTCCGAGAGGGG
Organism: Sulfurovaceae bacterium; assembly: GCA_029933395.1. Taxonomy (GTDB): domain Bacteria; phylum Campylobacterota; class Campylobacteria; order Campylobacterales; family Sulfurovaceae; genus SZUA-451. Next base: position 13,335 of record JAOZOG010000013.1, read on the forward strand.
TACCTTGTCCGAAGCGATGACGATATCGAGCAGGGTCCGTTTGACTTCGAGGACTTTGACGACCGGATCATCCATGTCGTCAGGAAGATCGCGCCGGGCAACAGCAAGGGCATCTTTGACTTTATCGGCAGTGTTGTAGCGGTCAATGCCTTTTTCGAGCTCGAGGATGATATTGAAACGGCCGGGGTTGATAATGGTGGTCATATCCTTGATACCGTCGATATTGAGCAGTTCCTCTTCGAGCGGCTTGACCGCCATCCGGTCCATCACATCGAGTGAGGCACCGCTGTAGTTTCCGGAGACAGAGACCATATCGAGGTCAAAAGAGGGGAAGATCTCTTTGGGGATCTTGATATAGGAGTAGACCCCCAGTGCAACGATGAGGAAAAAGAGCATATAGTTGAGTCTGGCATTTTCGGCAAAAAAACGGATAATTTTGTCGAACATCGGTGCCTTTCTCCTGGAGTTGTGTGATTATACTGAAAAATAGAAGTTTTTAAGCTCTATCCTCTAATCGTAGCGCAGGCATTCCTGCTTGCGACAGAAGCATAGGATTGTCATTTTGTGGGCAGGAATGCCCTCGCTGCATAGTCAGGGTTAGAGATTGGCGTAATATTTGCTTCCATCCGAGAAAGTGTTGACTGTCAGCTTGGAGAAGTTGTCCAGGTAGCTCCAGAAATCTTCGATCAGTTTTTCATCCACTCCCTCGACCTCTTCCAGTGCCTCTCTCATCGTGCCGAGCCACTCGATGCGGGATTTTTCTGTGATGGAGAACTCATCATGGAGCCGTACCATATATTCATCGAGATCCATGCCTTTGGCTTCGCCCTCGTAGACTTTCGGTCCGCCGCAGATCTGGATGAAAAATTTGCTGTTTTTGAACTTGACTTCATCGAACTCCTCTTCATCCTGGGGAAAAAAGTGAGCGATATCGCTTTCATAGATTTTGTCATAAAAGCTGTACATCAGCTTTTCCATTCCCTCTTTTCCGCCAATCGCTTCATAAAAAGCAGGATCCGGATTTTTGAAGTGAACCTTTTCGCCTTTGACGACGGGTGTAATTTCCAGTTTCATAATAATATTTCCTTAATTGGTGATGGTATATTCTAGCAGATTATTAGCACGATAAGTCTTGATCTGTTTTATTCAATCGCAGTAGCGCTTCAGCAGGTTACGATACGCATCAATCCGCCTGTCTCTCAAAAAGGGCCAAATGTCCCGCACCTCTTTGGTTCGGTCATGATCTATCTCGGCATAGAGGATTGTTTCGTTTTCACTGTCTGCCTGAGCGATCATCTCCCCCTGTGCCCCACAGACAAAGCTGCTCCCCCAGAAACGGATACCGGGCATCATTCCGGAGCTGTCCGCTTCGAAGCCGACACGATTGCAGGAGAGCACGGGCAGGGCATTGGCGATAGCGTGGGAGCGCTGTATCGTGACCCAACTCTCTCTCTGGCGTGTTTTTTCCGCGTCACTGTCTTCATCGAACCAGCCGATCGCCGTAGGGTAGATCAGCAGTTCCGCCCCCTTGAGTGTCATAAGACGCGCTGCTTCGGGGTACCACTGATCCCAGCAGATGAGCACACCCAGTCTGCCCACACTTGTATCGATCGGCTCGAAGCCGAGGTCGCCCGGAGTGAAGTAAAATTTCTCATAAAAGCCCGGATCATCGGGAATATGCATCTTGCGATACTTTCCTGCGATGGTGCCGTCCTTTTCAAAAACAACGGCCGTATTGTGATAGAGCCCCGGAGCACGTTTTTCGAAGAGAGAAGCGACCAACACTATCTGATGCTCTCTGGCAACATTGGACCAATAGGAGAGATCTTTTTCGTAATCAGCCGCATAATCAAAAAAGCGTGTCTCTTCACTCTGGCAAAAATACTCTCCCTGATGGAGCTCCTGTAGAACAATGAGTTTAGCCCCGTTTTGTGCCGCTTCTCCTATCCTGGCAGCAGTCGCTGCGATCATCTCTTTTTTGCTGCCTCGATAGCTTTGCTGAATCAGTGCGACTTTCACTGTGTCTCCTTTATATGGCGATCTGCATCGTGGAGCAGTGCAGGGAGCCGCCCTCTTCGATCAGTTTGTTGCAGTTGATCGGAATGATCTCTCTGTCAGGGAAAAGCGTTTTGAAAATCCTGTCCGCCTCTTTGTCCTGCGGTGCGCCATAAGTGGGATAGATCAGGGCATCATTGGTGATGAGGAAGTTGGCATAGGTCGCGGGAAGCCGTCTGCCACTCTCGTCATACCTTGCTTCGCACATCGGCAGGGGTATCAGGCGGTAGGGTTCACCCTCGAAGGTTCGAAAGGTTTTGAGCTGTGCCTCCATCTTTTGCAGCGCATCGTAATGTTCGTCACTTTTGTCATCGCACTTGACATAAGCGATTGTCTCCTTGTCAATGAATCGGGCGAGTGTGTCAATATGGCTATCCGTATCATCTCCGGCCAGATAGCCGTGGTCAAGCCAGAGTACCCTCTTTGTCCCCAGATACTCTCTCAGTTTCTCTTTGACCTCTCTTTTGTCCAGCCCACCGTTCCGGTTGGGGTTGCAGAGACATGCTGTCGTCGTCAGGATCGTACCGGCACCATCTGTTTCGATCGAGCCGCCTTCGAGAACGAAGTCGATCGACTCGAGAGGTGTAGTGCCCAGATAGCCTTTCTTGTGCAGGGTACGGTTGACAGCGTTGTCAAGAGAGGCGTCAAACTTTCCACCCCAGCCGTCAAAGGTGAAGTCAAGCAGTTTGGTCTCTCCATCCTCTTCGATCGAGAGGTAGCCATAGTCGCGTATCCAGGTATCGTTGGTGGGTATTTCGATGAAGCTCATATTGCGTGTGTTGCAGAATCTGTCGGAGATACTCTCTTTGTCTCTGCAGATGATATAGAGAGGTTCGCCATAGGCGATCGCCTGGGCGATGCGGATAAAGGGGCTCAGTGCCGCCTCCAGATTTTCTGCCTCTGGCCCTCTGGCCCAGTCCGTCTCTTCGTGCGGGAATGCCATCAGTACCGCTCTCTGCTTCTCCCACTCAGCCTTCAGCCTTCTCATACTACCACCTTCTCTCAGTCCAGATCACATTTGTCACTGACTCTGCCCTCTTTGCTCTCTTTGATGCTTTTGATCAACTCTTTGAGTAGAAAAAAGAGAAAGACCAGCGTCAGCGCCATTCCGACAAGTTTGAATATTGTCCACCCATCCATTTCGAGAGCCCCTTACAGTAATTTTTGAGTATAATTCCCATTATGGCTTTTATTACACTCAGTAGAGATAACTTCTATCACAATCTTAACCAAATTGCACTAAAAACAGGCTCGAAAGAGAAAATCGCCATTGTCCTCAAAGACAATGCCTATGGGCACGGTCTTGAGCCGATGGCGAAAATGGCCAGTGAGTTTGGCATACAGCATGCCGTGGTACGCAACTATTTAGAAGCGAAAGAGATCGAGTCTCTCTTCGAATCGATCTTGATACTGGGTGGAGAAGCAGTCCCTGGTGAACGATTCAGTTACGCGATCAATTCTCTGGAGGATATTGCCAGGATTCCGGCAGGTACCCGTGTCGAACTCAAAGTCGATACGGGAATGCATCGCAACGGTATCGCGATGAATGACTTGGTACCGGCGCTGGAGCGGATCAGGCAAAAGAAACTGCATTTAATAGGGGTGATGACACACTTTCGCAGTGCTGATGTGCTGAGTTCGGAACTTTTCTGGCAGCGAAAACAGTTCGAGCGGGTCAAAAAAATTGTCGCAGAGGCAGGATTTACCCAGATAAGAATCCACTCACACAACTCCGCAGCGATTTTGCGATCCCAAGACTTCAACGAAGATCTGGTCCGGGTCGGTATCGCTGCCTATGGTTACAATGAGCTGCCCAAAGTATTTGACAATATCGAACTCAAGCCGGTGCTGGGCCTCTATGCAAAAAGAGTCGCGACACATATCCTGAAAGAGGGAGAAAGAGTCGGCTATGGTGGCGCATTCACAGCACCCAAAGAGATGCGTATCACTACCTATGATCTGGGCTATGGTGATGGATGGCCCAGGGGCGATAGCGATAACCCGTATCTCACTGCAGAGGGATTGCCTATGCTGGGTCGTGTATCGATGGATTTTGTCACACTCGAGACGGACGCAGAAGAAGTCTGCATCATGGATCATGCCCAAAAAGCCGCCTGTCATTTCGGTACCATCAGTTACGAAATGACCACCGCCCTCTCCCCAAACATCGAGCGGAGCGTCATTTGAGCGCTCTTGACAAATAGATTCAAAAGTGTTATTATCCGCTCACCTTAGTAGGGGTGCATTGTGCGCAGAAGTCGGGAGTTGAAACTCCTCATTTTCCACTCTTCACTCTTCACTAAAAATGCTCCGCATTTTGAGGGGGTGACTTGGTTTCGACTGGAGTAGTCGGGGCTATGTGCATGCCGGACTGGGCAATTCCGTTACGCGGCCCAAACGCGAATAAACGCAAACAACACAGATTACCGTCCAGCTTACGCAGTAGCGTAAGTTATAACCCCGCGCAAGCGGTTGGACTGCCTCGCCCTTGAGTGTCATCTTAGAGGGAGTTTGAGGTATCATATCTGATGACTATATCTATCGGTTGCCTATCCGATAGACGAATCTTCAGGCTGGTCCTGCATAGTTTTGGGTGCTGAACGAAGCAGGATGAGATCTATCAACACCATCTAAGCATGTAGAGTCATAGTTCTATCTATTTCAGGACACGGGTTCAATTCCCGTCGCCTCCACCAATAATCAAACAATCCGAATGAATTCCGCCATCTTTCAGAAAAAAGCTTTATAATACGATCCTATCAAACCCAATAGATATAATAATGGTATCTAGATTCAAGTGAGGAATATATATGGGGATTCGAACCTTTATGAAATTATTTAGCGTAGTGATGATTGCACTGTTGATGACAGGATGTGATGAAGATATCCTGGACAATATCGGTGACAGGGAGCCCAATTCGGTCTCCGGAGGTACGGCAAATGCACCGGCGAAAATGAGTCTGGAATTGCGCAATATGATTGTCAAGAATTCATTTTACAACTATTACAAGTATGCAGGGAAAGAGGGTGAGACGCTCAAGCTTGAGTCGATACTGGATTTTGCCATACTCTCCACACAGAGAACTGCCTGTCTGGAGGATGGTGAGACGTTTATTGCCGTATATGATTCCAAGATGAACAGTCTGGACTGGATCAGGACGTGTACCAAAAACCTCTCAGTGACATTTCCCGTGGACGGTACTTATATCTTTCAAATAAAATACCCCGGCAATAAGGGGTACTTCAACGCAGACTCACATAAACCATAAAAGCCTATACTGCTGACCGTAGCCCCGGATCAGCTTTTCTTCGAACTGCTTTCCGTGTAGAGATATCGTTTTATTTTCTTGGTCGGCGTTTTGACAAAAGGTTCGCGCTGTTCGATCACTTTGCGTATGCGTGAGAAGGCCGAGACTCTGCTATTGACCTCCTGCCGGATCTCTTCGAGCAGTTTTTCTATTTTCTGGTGAACTTTGGTTTCGGATTTGTGGGTGCTGCCAAATTGCTGATCGAGTTTGTCGTAGTCGAGAAAGATACGGGCAGTCAATGTACCTTTGTCGTCATAGACGAGAGAATCGGCGACTGTGTCGTGGAGATTGATCACGGCTTCGATCTGTTCGGGATAGATATTTTCCCCACTGGGGCCGATGATGATGTTTTTGGCCCGTCCACTCATGAAGAAGTAGCCCTCTTCATCGAAATAGCCGATATCTTCGGTATTGAACCAGCCCTCTTCATCGAGTACTTCGGCTGTTTTTTCCGGATCTTTGTAGTACCCCTTCATGATATTGGGCCCCCGTGCCCAGAGTACGCCATTGCCCTCTTCATCCCGGTCTCTCAACTCCAGCTCTACACCCGGTATCGCCGGGCCGATCGCCTTGTATTTTGTTTTTTCCGGATTGGTTCCGGCGAGGATGGGGGCGGTTTCCGTCAACCCATATCCGATACAGTAAGGGAAGCCCGCTTCTCGTAAAAAAAGTTCGACGGCAGGTGAAATCCCCGCACCCCCGATACCGAAAAAGCGGATCTTTCCTCCAAATGTCTCGATCAGTTTTTTGCCGGCAATACGGTTGAGTTTTTTTCTGAGCCAGGGGATGTGGTAGAGCGCTTTGATGAAGAGGTTTTTTTGAAAGTTGGGCAATACCTTGTTTTTATAGATTTTTTCCATCACCAAAGGGACACTCAGCATAAAGTCTGGTTTGACATTGGCCATCGCTTTGACCAGGATAGTCGGTGTCGGCGGCTTTTTGATGTAGTGGATGGAGGCACCGTTGAGGAAGGGAATGATCATCCCTACCGTACACTCGAAGGTATGTGCCAGAGGCAGTATGGAGAGGAAGCGGTCACCGGGATAGATATCGACGATCTTTTGCGCGGCAGTGGCATCGAAGACCAGGTTTCTATGACTGAGCATCACCCCTTTGGAGTTGCCTGTGGTGCCTGATGTGTAGATGATCGCAGCCAGATCCTCCTCCTCGATTGTCGCAGGTTTCTTGACGGATGGTTCTTTGCCGAATTTGTCCATCGCTTTGTTGAACTGCTCCCCGCTTTTCTGAATGACTTTTTCAACTCTGGAAGGGGTAGAGAGTTTCTCGAGTACCAAAAGCCTGTCGACGATCACTAGGAGGTTCATATTTGGCGGCTGCGTCTCATCCAGCATCGTTTCAAAAAGTTTCTGGGAGATAAATGCCGCTTTGCACTCGGCGTGGTTGGCGATATGTATCGCTTCAGACGTATGAAAATCAGGCAGGATCGGCACAATGACAGCACCCATTGTCGTCACAGCGAAATAGACGATACTCCAGTTTGGCATATTTTCACTGTAGAGCGCCACCTTGTCACCCTGCCGTATGCCGTATTTTTGCAGTACCTTCTGGACTTTTTCGACTTCCTGTGCCACATCACGGTAGCTCAGCACCTCTTCTCCTGCGAATGTCACGGCAGGAAGGTCACTGTAGGCTGAGATACTGTGATCGAAAAGAGCCTTGAGTGTTAGCTTCGGCAATGTAATGAGTGGTTTTTTCATACGGTTTTCCTCGTCCCTATAGTTGCTTATGGTGATAATTATACCCTATCAAATTTTGATGTGGTTTGCTATGTCGGTACTTGTCAGACAGTTTGGTTATGCGTGATACCGTCCGACAATCAATGATCGGAATCGGAGGCTTCAGCCCCGAACAGGGGGCGTGGTTATGTTCGTTAAGGTGGTGGTAAATAGTATCAACATCACCTTTTTTCTTCCAATGCATTCAAGTTTGACAATATTTGATATAATGTTTTCAAAGAAAATATAGTAGTGAAAATAGACGGGTATTGCTAAAAGACACGTTAGGGCAAAATTATACTTCGCACAGCTTCAGGCAAGGACTTCTCACGGAAATGGCTGCAAAGGGCATCAACGTTTAAATTATGGCTAAATTTGTTGGGTATACATCGTACAAAACAACATTGAACTATGTTAAGCCAACAGATGAGATGGTAATATCCTCACTTGTTAGATAGTGAGTTAAATTCTTGAGATTATTACGGGAGGTTGTTTTTTCAGAAATAGTGCTATGTTTTACTGAAAAAATATAGCACCGAATATACTGTCTGAACGATAAACGTTATAAAATATGTTAGATTATAAGGTTTTAAGACTTGCTGCGTAAATATCTTAGTCCCT